>DXCZ01000021.1 GCA_019115765.1 Candidatus Mediterraneibacter stercoripullorum
AAGAATTGCCGGGGGTGGTCCCAAATCCGAGAGTGTCTCTGGTAAGAGAAGGGATTGAAATCTGCCGGGCAGAAAAAATTGACTTTTTGCTGGCTGTAGGAGGCGGAAGTGTTATTGACACTTGCAAAGCCATATCATTTGGCGTCTTTTATAATGGAGATGTGTGGGATTTGATCTCAGGAAAAGCGCTTCCGGGGACAAAGAGAATTCCGGTAGCCGATATTCTGACAATTCCGGCAGCTGGAAGCGAAGGAAGTGACAGCTGTGTAATCTCTGATGAGAATATTTCTGTTAAAGCAGGCTTTGGATCTCCTCTGATGCGTCCGGTATTTTCTATTATGAATCCGGAATTAACCTATACTTTGCCTGCCTACCAAACCGCCTGTGGAGGCATGGATATTATGGCACATGCAATGGAACGGTATTTTTCTCATACAGAAGGCGTAGAAACCACAGACAGAATGGCAGAGGGAATTTTGAAAACAATGCTTCATAATCTTCCAATTGCTTTAGAAAATCCGGAAGACTATACAGCCAGATCAGAGATTATGCTCTGTGGAACATTTGCACAAAATGATATGACAGGTATTGGTAGGGAACAGGACTGGTTTAATCATGGCCTGGAGCACCAGATCAGCGGATTTTATGATCTGGCTCATGGGGCAGGACTGGGAATTTCTTTTCCAGCCTGGCTGGAATTTCTCAGCGATAAAAAGGAGTGCATAGAGAAGCTGGCCCAATATGCTGTAAGGGTGTGGAATGTAGAAATGGACTTCCTGCATCCGGAAAGAACGGCAAGAGAAGGTGCCGGCAGACTCCGGGAATTTGTCAAAAATACAGGGCTTCCGCTGACTCTTCAAGAAGCAGGGATCGGTACTGAGCATTTTGAAGAGATCGCAGATCGTATGACAGATAATGGAACTCATACCTGTGGGGCATTTTATCCAATGACCAGACAAGACAACTTAGATTTATTGGAGTTAATGAAATAAAAATTGTAAAATTTACCAGGTATGATATGATATTATTATAGTGCGAGCTGCGAAATCAGTGTAGCTGATTTCCCCTGGCGAGCGGAGGAAACTCTGCAAGCCTTGGTAAGCTGATAACAATACAGTAGGAAAATCCTATCAGGTAAGGTCTAGCCAACCGCCTGTACCGAGTCCTTGGAGCCGAAGCGGCAACGTCAGGCCTAAGTAACAAAAAAGTGCCAAATCTGCAAATAATGCCAATTTGTTACTATCCCTTCAACAGTCCGTCGATCAGTCTTGATGCTTCGCTGCGGCTGATCGTTGCCGGATCCCATTCGATGATCACACCCTTTTTGCGGATCAGGCTGGTGAGGAATGAGATCTGTTTGGGCGTTGCCGGTTGCGGCTTCCTGATCTTATAGGTCAGCTGGACCGGTTTGAAGAGTCTGGGATCCTCCGCTTCAAAATAGTGGGCCAGAGTCTGATAGAGTTTAGCTGTTGCGAGGGCGTCGTGATAGGCCCTGTGAGCGGAGCGGTTTTCAATATGGTAATATTCACACAGCCGTCCCAGGCTTTTGGAATCAAGATCCTTATGTACCTTTTTCGCAATCTTCAGAGTATCGATTCCCATTTTTTCAAAATCCATTCCGTCTCTGGCGGCGCTGGATTTCATAAAACTGTAGTCAAAGGTGACGTTATGGCCTACGAGGACGTCATCCTCACAGAAATCAAGAAAATCCGAGACGACAGCCCTGCGTGGGCGGGCGCCGGCGACCATATCGTTGGTAATGCCGGTCAGATTTGTAATGGACGGGGAAATGGGATTCTGGGGATGAATAAATTCCATGAACCTCTCGGCAACCCTGCCGTCCCGTACCTTCAGGGCTCCGATTTCGATGATCTCGTTTTCCTGGGGGTCCAGACCGGTTGTCTCCACATCAAATGCGATGTATGATCTAAGCATATCTTTTCTCCTCCGTATTTAAGATGTTTATCCGCATTTTAAATATTTATCAGCACTTCGGGTACTTATCAGTACTCTGTACCTTTATCCGCAGCAGCGACTGAGGTAAAATACCTTCTGACTCCAACATAATTTATATCATATATAATGACAGTATATAATATTTTCATGAAAAGTGACAGGGAAAAACAGGAATCTGGAGAGATTTTAATGTCCTATTTGTGATAAAAGTATAAAAAATATAAAAAAATTATAAATAATATCATTTACATTTTACAAGTATGCTGTTATACTAATTTACCGTGTTAAAGTATTTCCCTATAGGGAAAAGGAGGGTAAATTTTATGATTACATTTATTATCGGTCTAGTCATCCTTATTGGCGGGGCTGCGCTCTACGGCAAGTTCTGTGAGCATGTATTCGGCCCTGATGACAGGAAGACTCCTGCCTATACCAAACAGGACGGCGTTGACTATGTACCTATGAAAAAATGGAAGAACAGTCTGATCAACCTGCTGAACATTGCAGGAACAGGCCCGATCCTTGGACCCATCCAGGGTATCCTGTTCGGACCCATCGCGTTCATCACCATTCCGATCGGAAATATCATCGGCGGCGCGATGCACGACTATTTCTCCGGTATGATCTGCCTGCGTGACGGCGGAACACAGATGCCGGACATGATCCGCAAGTACAGCAACAAGGGGATCTATACATTCTATCAGATCTTCTGCAGTCTGCTGCTCCTCCTTGTAGGTGCAGTATTTATCTACACACCTGGAGATATTGCGGCAACACAGGTATTCAATTTTGACGGAAAGGCAACTTCGGTATCCACATGGGTGATCTACGGCGTGATCTTTGCATATTATCTGATCGCGACTGTATTCCCTATCGACAAGATCATCGGACGGATCTATCCGATCTTCGGCGCGATCCTTCTGTTCTCAGCAGTAGGAGTGTTCATCGGACTCTTTGTTCAGGGATATCCGCTGACAGAGATCTGGGAGGACTGGAACGGCGGACTTGTAGCATACGGTGATTACTTCAGCGCGAACCACTTTATCCCGATCTTCTTCATCACCGTGGCATGCGGTATCCTTTCCGGATTCCACTCCACACAGACGGCGATTATTTCCCGTACGATGAAGAGCGAGAAGGAAGGACGCACAACATTCTATAACATGATGGTACTGGAAGGATTCATCGCCATGGTATGGGCAGCAGGCGCTATGGGCGTTTACAACCTGGGGCTTCAGGCGGCGGACGCATCTCTGGCTACAGGCACGATCGGTGTTGTCTGCAGAAATATCCTTGGACCGGTGGGCGGTGTTATCGCTATCGCAGGCGTTATCGTTCTTCCGATCACATCCGGAGATACCGCGCTCCGTGCACTTCGTATGACGGTTGCGGATGCGTTCCATATTGATCAGACAAAAGTGAGAAAGCGTCTCGGTCTTTCGGCAGTCATCTTCGCACTGGTACTTGTGATCCTTGTATTCGCAAAACTGAACGCAAACGGATTCAACATCCTGTGGAGATATTTCGCATGGTCAAACCAGACACTGTCTCTGTTCGCATTTCTCGCCATCTCGGTATGGATGTTTGAGACAGGCAGAGGCAAATATGTGTGGATGCCTCTGATCCCGGGAGCATGGTATACATTTGTCACCATGACATATATCCTTAATGCACAGATCGGATTCCATGTACCGTGGCCGATCGCGTATGTGCTCGGTGTTCTTCTTGCAGCGGCTTATGTGGCTGCGATCCTCTGGTATGGAAGAATGCGCGCACGTATGAAAGCGAACAAGAAAGATAAAGAAAAATAGAATGGAGCTGAATCATAATACAGGGATTCGGTTCGTATTGTTCATAATAGAACACAGAGCAGAAAAAGTCCTGCACGGCATGCCGTACAGGATTTTTTCTGTTTTCTGAGGGGATATCAGCTGAATCTGTGTCAGATAAAGGATATGCGGATCCGAAACAGATTATACAAAAAATTTGAAAGGTAATTGCCTGAGAAGCGGAGAGCATATATAATATGTCACGTTGACAGGCAGATTTCAGAAGGAAGATTTAATATTATCTATATTTTGTACCTAAGGAGGAAAATTTTTCCCGAAGTAATATGACGGGAAGATGACTGTGTAATTATGAGAGGAAAAACTACAATTATACGATTTATGCATGTTATGGGGGATATGTGGTGCAGGCGATCATTAACAATCTTGCTCCACTTTTGTTCCTGACTTTTCAGAGAGAATTTGATGTATCTTTAGAAAGAATCGGCTTACTTATCACGGTGAACTTCGGCGTTCAGATGCTGACGGATACAGCAGCGGCACGATATGCGGACCGTATCGGCTACAGGGCGTGTGTCCTTGCAGCCCACGCATGCAGTGCTGCCGGACTGATCTGTATGGGAACCCTGCCTTTTGTAATGGGTAATGCCTTCGCAGGGCTGGTCATTGCCATGATACTGGGGACATGTGGCGGTGGTACTGCTCTCCACAGTCGGGTTCCGCATCCTGGGGATGGATCGCTGGTATCTGATCCCCATTCTGTGGAGTGCTGTTCCCATTATTAATTTTCTTATGTTTACCCGGGTCCCGATACGCATGCTGGTGGAGGAGAGCCGTCGCACACCGGCTGCGAAGCTTCTAAAGTCAGGAATATTCTGGGTGTTCATCGGACTGATGATCTGTGCGGACTGTCCGTAGGAATCATGTGGCCCGGAACCTTCAGCCTGGCGGTGAAAAGATGTCCTGGTGGCGGGACTCTGATGTTCGCATGCTTTGCTCTGGCAGGAGACGTGGGATGTGCCTCAGGCCCCGGCCTTGTCAGCTTCGTATCAGAACATCTGCCGGAATGTGGCCTGAAAGCCGGTCTGGCTGCAGCTATCCTCTTCCCGGTCATTTTGATCATCCTGCTTGCTGCCAGTACAGGGTATGACACAGATACCAATTGATTTTTCTCCATGATTGCCATATAATGAAGCGGAAACAGAATCCGGCTGCGTATCCGGGAGCCGGCTTCTGTAAATAGAAGAAAGGGGGCATTTTATGCTGAAAGGAAAGACAGTTCTGCTGGGTGTGACAGGAAGCATTGCTGCTTATAAGACGGCCTATCTTGCCAGTGCTCTGAAGAAGCTTCACGCCAACGTACATGTGCTGATGACGAAAAATGCAGTGAACTTCATCAATCCTGTTACATTTGAGACGCTGACAGGAAATAAGTGTCTGGTAGACACGTTTGACCGGAATTTCGAGTTCAGTGTGGAGCATGTGTCTCTGGCGAAGCAGGCGGATGTGGTGATGATCGCTCCCGCCAGTGCCAATGTGATCGGAAAGATTGCTCACGGCATTGCGGACGATATGCTGACGACCACGGTCATGGCCTGCAGATGCAGAAAACTCATTGCACCTGCAATGAATACCAACATGTATGAGAATCCCATCGTTCAGGACAATCTGAAGATCCTGGAGAAGTACGGATATGAGGTGATCACTCCGGCGGTAGGATATCTGGCATGTGGAGACACAGGAGCCGGCAAGATGCCGGAACCCCAGCTCCTGCTGGAGTATATCCTGCGGGAGATCGCTTATGAAAAAGATATGGATGGGATGAAGGTCCTTGTGACTGCGGGACCGACACAGGAGCCGGTGGATCCGGTCCGCTATATCACCAACCACTCCACCGGTAAGATGGGATATGCCATCGCACGGGTATGTATGAGGCGGGGCGCGGAGGTCACGCTGGTCAGCGGACCTACATCAGTGCCGAAGCCTGAATTTGTAAAAGTGGTCCCGGTGATGACAGCGAAGGAGATGTTCGACGAAGTGACCCGAATGGCTCCGAAGCAGGATATCATCATCAAGGCAGCGGCAGTGGCGGACTACAGGCCGAAGGAAGTAAGCAGCGAAAAGGTAAAGAAACAGGACGGGGAGCTGACCCTGGAGATGGAGCGCACGGATGATATTCTGGCCTATCTGGGCAGCCACAGACAGCCCGGCCAGTTTCTGTGCGGATTCTCCATGGAGACGGAGAACCTGCTGGAGAATTCCAGAAGGAAGCTGGAGAAAAAGAACCTGGATATGGTGACGGCCAATAGCCTGAAGGTAGAAGGCGCGGGCTTCGGCGGAGACACCAATGTGATCACGATCATTACAAAGGACGAGGCAGTTTCACTCGAAAAGATGACGAAAGAGGAGGCAGCCGCAAAGCTCCTGGATAAGATCATGGAAATGAGAAGAGGCGTAATTTAAACAGGAACAGCATTGTAACAGGCTGTGCCGACAGTATTGTATCTCGAAGAGAGAATGATAACCAAGGAGGCAGTTATGAAAAAATTAAATACAGACAGTAAGTATGCAGAGAACGTGTACACAGAAAGTGTGCAGGCAGGCAGCAGGCAGCAGAACAATAGCAGGATCAGTACGATGGGTATGGTCCAGGTGGCGATATTTGGCGCGATCATATGTATTATGGCGTTTACCCCCTTTCTCGGATACATCCCGCTTGGATTTACACGGGCTACGATCATACACATTCCCGTTATCGTCGCTTCACTGCTGCTGGGGCCGAAGAAGGGAGCCGCGCTCGGCTTTCTCTTCGGACTCACCAGCTTTATCAACAACACTATGAACCCGACGCCAACGTCGTTTGTTTTCACTCCTTTCTATTCGATAGGAGACGGAGGAAACTGGGTGAGCAGCATCGGCAGCCTGATCATTTGCTTTGTGCCCAGGACACTGGTCGGTGTGGTTCCATTTTATGTTTATAAACTTGCCATGCGGATCAGCAGGAAGAAGGACGGCGTGTCCAACACGGGCCTGATTCTGGCAGGTGTTTCGGGAGCGCTTGTAAATACGCTTCTGGTTATGAACCTGATCTTTGTATTTTTCAGGAAGAGCTATGCGGCGGCTAATGAAGTGGCAGTTTCTGCTGTCTATACCTTCATCCTTTCGATCATCGGCATCAACGGTGTCCCCGAGGCTATTGTCGCAGGCATTCTTACTCTCTGTATCGGAAAAGTACTGCTCAGAAAAAATGTAAGGATGAGGTTGGGAATCAGAAATGATTTTGGCTATTGATATTGGAAATACAAATATTGTCGCGGGCTGCATCGACGGGACTGAATGTGTATTTGTGGAGAGGCTGTCTACTGTGCGGACCAAGACGGAACTGGAGTATGCGATCGATATCAAAAATGTCTTGGATATATACCATATAAAGAAGTCTGATCTGGAGGGAGGTATTATCTCATCTGTTGTCCCCCAGATTACGACAATTGTAAAGCTGGCGGTAGAAAAGATCCTGAAAAAGGAAGTGCTCGTAGTTGGAGCGGGCATCAAGACAGGACTGAATATCCGGATAGACAATCCGGCACAGCTCGGAAGCGATCTGGTGGTGGACTCGGTAGCAGGGATCGCCGAGTATCCGGTTCCGCTGCTGATCTTTGACCTTGGAACGGCAAATACGGTCTGTGTCATTGACAGGAATAAGAATTATGTGGGCGGCATGATCTATCCGGGAATAGGTGTTTCTCTGGATTCTCTGACGTCCCATGCGTCTCAGCTGGGCGGTATCAGTTTGGAGGCGCCGGAGCATATCATCGGAAAGAACACGGTGGAGTGCATGAAAAGCGGCATCATCTACAGCAGCGCCGCTGCCATCGACGGCATCATTGACCGGCTGGAAGCTGAGCTTGGCGGAGAGGTGACTGTGGTGGCTACCGGCGGACTGGCCGGTAAGATCGTTCCCTGGTGCAGGAGAAAGATCGTACTGGATGATAATCTGCTGCTGAAAGGACTGGCGATCATCTACAGGAAGAACAGGAAAGGATGAGAGGATGTTCATTTGTTACTGGGAGCCGCTGACAAGGCGGTGTGTTGCCCCGGCGGCCGCGCTCTGCTACGGGCTTTCGTGACAACACACCGCCTTGCCAGCTGGATACCGGAACAGGCCTGAACATGTCGAAATGCAAACCGGCGCGGCTTGGAAAACTTACCATTTGTAAGACTTTCCGGCCGCGCCTTTGCATTCCGGCCTGTTTGTCCGCTGACTTCCGTCTTGAACAGCCCGGAAAACAGAGCTGATCTCGAAGCTAGTGAACAAAACAGCCAATGATATTGATAAGGCTCTCTTTTAAAAGAAGGCTGATGACCTACAGTGCATCGCCGCGTCTGATATATCCCGGCTTGTCCGGAGAAGCGATGACTCTCTTACCGCGGATCAGGCGGGCATGCTTGTCAACAACAAGGTTTTCGCAGTGAACGCCTTTGCCGATAACAACATCAGAAGAGATAACACAATTCTTGATCACAGCGCCTTCCTTGATGACACAGCCTCTGCCGATAACAGAATTCTCGATGGTTCCTTCAATGAGGCATCCGTTGGATACAACAGATGACTGCACATTGCTGGTCTCGAAGTACTGGGTCGGGCAGGAGTCGTTGGTACGTGTGTAGATCGGCCAGTCATTTACGAACAGGTTCATGGCATTCTTCAGGTCGATCAGTGACATATTCGCATCGTAGTAGCTGTTGAAATCAGTAATAGCTGCGAAATATCCGCGGTGCGGTACCGCACGTACATCAAGGTCGTGGCAGGACTCGTCGATGATATCGACGAGAGAATACATAGCGGACATCTTATGAGCCTTGTTTACAAGATCAAGGAACAGCTCTTTCTTCATTACATATGTATCCATAAAAATGTTCTTGTTTTTTGCGTTTCCACGGTTAGGTGTAATAGAATCAACACCCTTCTGCTTGTTGATCTCCAGTGTATAGCAGCTCAGGAAGTTTTCCTTTGCATTGTCAACCGTATGATACATCAGTGTGATGTCTGCCCCGGACTCGATATGGCTCTGAAGCAGAGTACTATAGTCAGCAGTATAAACCATGTAGCTCGGTGCGATTACTACATACTGCTGGGGAACACGCTCGATCACGTCAAGGTTCTCAATGTATGCTGCGATATCCGTGTTGTACAGGTCGGAGACCATGTTGGACTCAGTGTACAGAATGTGGAGTCTGCCGCGCTTTGAATTGATGTTGTAGTGACGTCCGGTTCCCAGATGCTCGGTAAGGGAACGCGGCTTCCTTCTTATATAAACCTGGATCGTGTCGATCCCGCTGTTGCTCATATTAGAGATCGGGAAATCAATCACACGGTATCTGCCGAGGAATGAGAAAGCCCCGACCGGACGGTAATCCTGAAGTCCGTCTACCTGAATATGGTTTCCGGCAAAATTAACAATTCCAAAAGCCTGACTCATATTATTCTTCCCCCTTTACACGTTTTGCTACAAGTTCGATGTGCTCGCTGTCTGCGCTTCCTACGACAGCATTCTTGCCGATCTTGATATCATCAGCAACAAGAGCACGGGTTACGACTGCGCCTTCTGCGACTTCTGCGCCGGGCATCAGCACACTGTCGATGACTTTTGCTCCGGGAGCGACCTTCGCGCCGGTAAACAGTACAGAGTTCTTCACTTCGCCGTCGATCACGCATCCCTGGGTGATGAACGCCTTATCGATCTTGGCGTCAGCGCCTATGTATTGTGGAAGAGAGGTAACATCCTCTGTATAGATCTTCCATGTGGGATCGTGGAGATCCAGTGCATTGTTCTTGCTGAGAAGATCCATGTTCGCCTCCCAGAGGGAATCGATGGTTCCCACATCTTTCCAGTACCCTTTGAACTTATATGCATAAAGCAACTTTCCGTCATTCAGAAGAGCAGGGATAATGTCTTTTCCAAAATCATGGTTGGATTCGGTATCTTTGATGTCTGCCAGGAGCATCTTGCGGAGCAGTTTCCAGTTGAAGATATAGATACCCATGGAAGCAAGGTTACTCTTCGGCTTCTCAGGTTTCTCCTCGAACTCAACGATGCGTCCGGTCTCTTCATCTGTGTTCATGATACCAAAGCGGCTGGCCTCTTTCATCGGAACTTCGATAACGGCAATCGTAGCATCAGCGTTGTGTTCTTTATGATAAGCCAGCATCTTGGCATAGTTCATTTTATAGATGTGGTCGCCGGAAAGGATAAGAAGATATTCCGGTGAAAAAGTATCGATAAAATCGATATTCTGTGAAATAGCATCTGCTGTGCCTCTGTATACGTCAAGATTGGCATCTGCTTTCTCACGGGGAGGAAGTACATAGACCCCGCTGTTCTTCGCGTCAAGTCCCCAGCGACGTCCTACAGCGACATAGCTGTTCAGCTGGATGGATTCGTACTGTGTCAGTACACCGACAACATCAATTCCACTGTTTGCACAGTTACTAAGGGGAAAATCAATAATACGGTATTTTCCGCCATATGAAACGGCAGGTTTTGCCATTTTTTTGGTCAATTCATGCAGACGAGTTCCTCGACCACCAGCCAAAATCATAGCTAACATGTTATTCTGCTTCATAGTGAGCCCTCTCTTTCATTTTAGTAACTTTTATTATACAATTTTCTTTAGCATTTTACCATATTTTTGTGCGAAAAACCCGCAATTATGGAAATAATATATTGTCGAGTTAGACAAAACCTCTGTGTATCTGTAAAAATGCAGTAGTTTCATTATTTACAGGTAACATTTGGCAGAATGCCGGGTAAAATTTCTGGAAAATCAAAGTGAAATATTTAGAAAGGGGAGTTCTGACAGTGGGATAAGTGGCCATCATGCGGGATAACCGGTCATGTGCCCGACATGTGTGTAAGATATAATATTTACATACAGAAATGGCAAATGAACTGGGGGGATATCTATGGCGCGGGGAAAGGACCTTGTGGGCTGCAGGTTCGGCAGACTTACCGTTCTGGAGAAAACAGACCAGCGTGAGAAGCACTATGTCCTGTGGCGGTGCAGATGTGACTGCGGAAGAGAAATCCTGGTAGATACCAAGCGTCTTAAGCGTGGAACTGTGCGGGACTGCGGCTGTGTGCCCGGAAAGAATGCGAGGCGCGGAAATGTAGCAGAAGATCTGACTGGACAGAAATTTGGCGAGCTGACAGTGATAAGCCGTGCAGAGAACAAAAACGGCAGAGTGTGCTGGCTGTGCCGTTGTTCCTGCGGCGGGCAGAAAATCACGACGGCTCATGATCTGAAGGCAGGAAAATGCAGAAGCTGCGGAGGCGCCGCTCATCGGACAGGCAGGAATAAGATAGACCTGACCGGAAGACATTTTGGAAGGCTTACGGCACTTTACCCGACAGACGCAAGAGACCGGCGGGGATCTGTATACTGGCACTGTTCCTGTGAGTGCGGCAATACCGTGGATCTGCCGGAGTCTGTGCTGGTGTACGGGAATTACCGCAGCTGCGGCTGCATGAAAAGGGAGAACCAGAAGCAGATATCTAAGAAGCTGCATATGATAGATGGAACCTGTATTGAGATGCTTGAGAAGCGGAAATACAGGGAAGATAATACCAGCGGTTTCCGCGGAGTTTATCAGATGAAGAACCATAAATACCGGGTGAGCATCGGCTTTAAGAGGCAGAGGTTCTATGTCGGGGTGTATGATAATTATGATGACGCCGTGCAGGCCAGGCTCAGCGCAGAGGAACTTGTACACGATGGATTTGTCCATGCTTACCGGGCGTGGAAGGAGAAGGCTGACCGGGATCCCGAATGGGCAGAGGATCATCCCCTTCATTTTGAAGTTAAGAAAGTAAACGGCAGCCTGCAGGTAATGACCGGCTGATCAGAAAGATAAAAACCAGATGAAAAATGCAGCAAAGAAAAACTTCCCATTTTTGAAGAAGGGGATTTTTTTCTTTTGTGCATTTTATGGATTGACAATAAAAAATAATCTCTTTACTATATTGTTAGTTACCGAACAAAGAAAGGGTGCGTACAGGGGATGAAAAAGAAGAATGTACTTGATCCGGCACGTAATGATGTGGGCAGATTGATCAATATGGTCTCTCATCAGCTGAAGCGTCAGATGTGTTTCCATGAGCAGGATTACGGCCTGACCAATATGCAGAAACGGGTTCTGCACCATATTTTATTTCAGTCTTTGAAGGGTGATATCTATCAGAAGGACATTGAGAAGGAGTTCCAGATCCGGCGTTCGACTGCCACTGGGATCCTGCAGCTTCTTGAGAAGAATGGTTTCGTGCGCCGTGAACAGGTGGAGCGCGATGCAAGGCTGAAAAGGCTGGTGCCGACGGAGAAGGCAGAGGGTGTCAGAGAAGAGATCTTGTCCAATATACGCCACATGGAAGCAATTCTCGGGCAAGGGCTCGATGAGAAAGATCTTGAGACCTGCCGGCGTGTGCTGGAGCAGATGTCCAGAAACTTGTCAGGTAATGAGAAAAAGAATAAAGGAGAGGAGAAAACAGACCATGAATAAGAAATTACTCCGTTCGGTACGAGAGTACAAACGGCAATCATTTCTCACGCCGGTGCTGGTAGCGCTGGAAGTACTGATGGAAGTGATGATCCCGCTTTTGATGGCAAATATTATTGACGACGGGATTACAAAAGGGGATATGGATTATATTATCAGAGTCGGGCTTCTGCTGATTCTGATGGCAATAATTGCGCTGTTCTTCGGTGCAAAGGCCGGACAGTTGGCGGCTATAGCTTCAGCAGGATATGCGAAGAATCTCCGCCATGATATTTTCTATAAAGTACAGGATTTTTCATTTGGGAATATCGATCACTTTTCAACATCTGGTCTTGTGACCAGGCTGACAACTGATATCACGAACGTGCAGATGGCATATATGTTTACGATCCGTCTGCTGGCCAGGGCGCCGATCATGATCATCCTGTCACTGATCATGACCATGACGATCAGTGTGCCGATCGCTCTGATCCTGCTGGTGACGATACCGGTCCTGGGAGGAGTACTGATCTGGATCGCGAAGAAGGCTCATCCTCATTTTATTGCGGTATTTGATGAGTATGATGTTCTGAATAATACCGTTCAGGAAAATGTCAATGCAGCACGTGTTGTCAAGGCATACGTCCGTGAGGATTATGAGAATCAGAAGTTCGGAAAGATTTCAACGAAGGTTTTCAATCTATTTACAAAAGCTGAGAAGATTGTGGCATGGAACTCGCCGATCATGCAGTTTACTGTGTATGCAGTTGTGCTGATCATGGTACTTCTGGGAGGAAAGAGTATTATCCGCGGAACCATGCAGACAGGAGAACTGACAAGTGTGATCGTGTACGCGATCCAGATCCTGTCATCTCTGATGATGGTGACTTTTGTATTTGTCCAGATCATGATTGCTGAGGCATCTACAGACCGTATCAGCGAAGTGCTGGATGAAGTTCCGGAGATGATAGATAAAGAGGATGCTCTGAAGGATGTGCCCAGCGGGGATATTGATTTTGAGCATGTGGATTTCAGTTATTCTGGAGAGGGAGGGAACCTGTCCCTTAAGGATGTGAACCTTCATATCAAGAGCGGCCAGATCGTAGGCGTTATTGGCGGAACAGGAAGTGCCAAGAGTACACTGGTACAGCTGATTCCAAGACTGTATGATGTGACGGGCGGCTGTGTGAAGGTAGGCGGAATCGATGTCCGCAAATATAATCTGAAAGCGCTCCGTGATCAGGTGGCGGTTGTGCTTCAGAAAAACGTGCTGTTTACAGGAAGCATTTATGAAAATGTGCGCTGGGGAGACGAGAATGCGTCAGACGAGGAAGTGCAGAGAGTCTGTAAGCTTGCTCAGGCAGACAGCTTTATCCAGGAGTTCCCCAACAAGTATGAGACGATGATCGTGGAAGGCGGTAACAACGTTTCCGGAGGTCAGAAGCAGAGACTCTGTATTGCCAGAGCACTGCTGAAAAAGCCGAAGATCCTGATCCTTGATGACTCCACCAGTGCGGTGGATACGAAGACGGACGCCCTGATCCGTCAGGCTTTCCGCGAGGAGATCCCGGATACGACGAAGATCATCATCGCTCAGAGAATCTCATCGGTAGAAGATGCCGATATGATCATTGTTATGGATAACGGTGAGATCAACGGTATCGGGACTTCTGAAGAGCTCCTTAAGACGAATGCAATCTACAGGGAAGTATATGAATCTCAGGTGAAGGGAGGCGCTGACAATGAATAAACAGGAAAAGCCAAGAGTGAACGGCGGTACGATCAAGACAGCGAAGCGTCTGCTGGGCTACGTGACCGGGACTTATAAAGTACAGTTTATCGTTGTACTTTTCTGTATCCTGATCAGTTCCATTGCATCTATTTCGGTTTCGCTGTCTCTGCGGTTCCTGCTGGATGACTTCATCATTCCGCTGATCGGGCAGCAGGATCCGAACTACGGTGAGCTGTATATGGCGCTGACTGTACTTGGGACGATCTTTCTCTGCGGCGTTATCGCTACATTTATTTACAGCAGGCTGATGGTAACGATCGGACAGGGTGTGCTCAAGCGTGTCCGTGACGAGATGTTCGAGCATATGCAGACACTTCCGATCCGGTACTTCGATCAGAATACGAACGGATCGATCATGAGTCTTTATACCAATGACACGGATACACTTAGACAGATGATCAGCCAGTCGATTCCACAGGTAATGATGTCATTGCTGACGATCATAGTTACATTTATCGCCATGTTGGTGCTCAGCCCGCTGCTGACGATACTAGCAGTGCTGATGATTCTGCTTATGTTCTTTGTATCTAAAATTGTTACAGGAAACAGCGGAAAATACTTTATCCGGCAGCAGCTGGATCTGGCGAATGTTACCGGATTCGTTGAAGAGCGGATGAACGGCCAGCGTGTTGTAAAAGTATTTAACCATGAGAAGATATCAGAAGAAGAGTTCGACAAGCTGAATGAGAGTCTGTTCGAAAGTGCATCCAAGGCGCATACATTTGCAAGTATCATGGGACCGGTCATCGGAAATCTGGGAAATGTTCAGTTCGTGCTGACAGCGGTATTTGGCGGATTCCTGTCTGTAGCAGGGATTGGAAATATCACTCTTGGAGTTATCGCTTCCTATCTGCAGTTTACAAAGAGCTTTACCCAGCCCTTCATGCAGATCGCTCAGCAGTTCAACTCTATCATCATGGCTCTCGCAGGAGCGGAGCGTATCTTTAATATGATGGATGAAGAACCTGAAGTTGATGAAGGATATGTAACTCTGGTAAATGCGAAGAAAGATGCCGACGGAAATATCACAGAATGCAAGGAACGTACCGGACTGTGGGCATGGAAACATCCTCATCAGGCAGATGGCACTGTTACCTATCAGGAACTGAAAGGCGATGTTCGGTTCTATGATATGACTTTCGGTTATACACCGGATCATATGGTCCTTCATGATCTGACACTTTATGCAAAGCCGGGACAGAAGCTGGCCTTCGTAGGATCCACCGGAGCCGGCAAGACTACGATCACCAACCTGATCAACCGCTTCTACGATGTGGCTGACGGAAAGATCCGTTATGATGATATCAATATCAATAAGATCAAAAAGGCCGATCTGAGACGTTCCCTCGGAATCGTTCTGCAGGATACGCATCTGTTCACAGGAACCATTATGGAAAACATCCGCTACGGAAAGCTGGATGCAACCGATGAAGAGGTCTATAAAGCAGCACGTCTCGCTCATGCAGACGGATTCATCAAGATGCTGCCCAAGGGATACGATACCCACTTAAGCGGCGACGGCGAAGAGCTGTCCCAGGGACAGAGACAGCTGCTGGCAATAGCCAGAGCAGCCATCGCAGACCCGCCGGTACTGATCCTGGACGAGGCAACCTCCTCCATCGATACCAGAACCGAGAGCATCGTACAGCAGGGAATGGATAACCTGATGAAAGGGCGAACCGTATTCGTGATCGCCCACAGACTGTCCACCATCCGCAACAGCGACGCTATCATGGTCCTCGAACACGGAAGAATCATAGAACGAGGAACCCACGAAGAACTCCTCAAGCTGAAAGGAACTTATTATCAGCTATATACCGGGAAGCTAGAACTTTCGTAATGGCAATGAGCCGTGCGGGAAAATAGAAGGGGAGCCCTGGAAAAGTGCTTGCATTTTTCCAGGGCTCCCCTTCTATTTTCCCATAGGGCGAAAGCCCGCGAGTGAGATGGAGCGGAGCGGAATCGAACTTGCGCACGGCGGAGTAAATCATAGGGCGAAAGCCCGCGAGTGATGCCTGTAATCTAAAGCTTATCAAGGTTTTCCCCTGCCAGTGTTACTATCTCCTCCAGATCCATCTCAAGAAAATCTGCAATCTCCTGCAGGCTCATCCCTTTTTCATGCATTTTTGAAATAATAACTTGTTTTCCGGCAGCCATTCCCTCGGATCTTCCTTTATTTCTCGCACTCTTCATCTGAGTATTATAATCCAGTACTGCCCTCTCCCGGGCTTCGTATTCCAGACGCTTTTTTTCGTCCGCACTCAGCTTTTTCAGTTCGTCATATGCTTCTTCGATATATTCGTCCTGTTTGGCCATATCTTCAAACTCCTTCCGGGTCTTCCCACCGAAGAATCTCATCCAGCGGATGAGCCCGTTCTCATGCTGCTCCTCCGGCGGCAGCTTCTGCAGCTCCAGAACGAGAATCTCCAGAAGGTCCGTATACTGTTCACCGGTCTCAGCATCACACAGCGTAATTTTGCGGTAACATCTCTTATCCCGGGGGAAATGGATGAAATCCAGGATACTGACATGGATGCATTTTTTCAGTGCATCATAATCCTCGCCCGCTTTGATCTGGCCTGCATAGGTCTTGCTCAGATAGAACAGAATCCGGTTAGGCCAGAACTGGAAATAAGCCACCTGCATCTCCATATTGATCTTAGTCTCATCCTCCATCTCCACCTTTACATCCAGGATGCCCTGCTTTGCGTCTTCGGATTCTTTGTCCAGTTCAGCGGAGATCAGGGAGGTCTTCCGGACTTCTGACGGATCCTTTCCAAGGAGTGCTGCGATAAATCCTCTTCGTACCTTGGGATTCCTCATCAGCTCTTTGAAGCAAAAATCTACGGTGGGAAGCATGATAAAGTTTTCTTTGCTGTATTTTTTCATATGATCTTCCTCCTTCATCTTACCACATCCTCTTTTTCGGGGAAAGCGGTCTTGGTGTTCATTATCCTGATCGTGTAGAATTTTGGACGGAAAGGCCCAGAGAATCCTGACTGGTTAATATGATCAGATTGACTTAGATTGTTTTGGTGGCATTACGATAGCATATCTTTTTCATAAACACAATAATATATGTGTAAAAATAAGACTTATCAACAAACTTACATGGGTTATAAAAAGTTATGAACAGAGATGGGATAAGTTTTTAAACTACGATTATTTCCGCGAGCAACGAATCAGGCGGACATTTTTGTATTGGGGGATTCATAAGATTTGTGTCAGAAGAATCACAGGAATATTTCTGAGCAAAAGAGTGAATGAAAGTCTGATATTGGAAAATGGCTATCTACAGGAAGAAATGAAAGTGAATGCAGAAGTAAGATAGAAATGAACGAGGCGCCAACTGATTAATTATAGTCGGCGCCAATGCTTGCTCGGGGCGGAAGATTCTCAGATCTCAATATCCGTTCCCTCTGCAATCTTTGACTGTGTATACAGGATCACAATATCTCCTTCTCTCAGGATCATATTTCCATTAGGGATCATAACCTTCTTCCGGCGCTTCACAAGGACGATGATGGAGTGCCGGGAAATATCCAGATCCCGGATACGGTGGCCGTTCCAGGGATTGTTTTTCTGAAGGGTGATCTCCTTCAGACGGATGTGCTCCTTATCCTGGAAGGATTCTGCGCCAAGGACCATGATATCGTCTGCATGAAGGACCATGTTTCCACGGGGAACAAGAATCTTGTGCCCCCGCTGGATGGCGGCCACGATGATCCTTTCCGGCAGACGGATCTGAGCGATGCTGTGGTTTATCCAGGGATCCCGTTCTGTCAGATGGATCTTGATGAAATGGATATCAGATTCCTGACCATATTCACTCATCCTTTTGATACGGGAATACTGGTCAACGAATCCTGCGGAAATAATACCGGTAGGGATGGCAACCATGCCCACGCCGAGAAAGGTGATGAAGATACCGAATACCTTTCCCAGAGTGGTAATGGGATAAATATCTCCGTACCCAACGGTCAGCAGAGTGGACGCGGACCACCAGATTCCGGAGAATGCGTTGGTAAATATCTCAGGCTGAGCCTCATGCTCCAGGCTGTACATGCACAGACTGGATGCAAGCATGAGCATAAGGATGATAAATACCGAAGAGAAGAGCTGCTGTTTCTTGCTTGTAATGACCTCGGTGATCACACTGAGAGAATCATAGTAAGGATTGATCCGGAAAAGCCTGAGGATCCGGACAATCCTGAGCATGCGGAAAGCAACTGTTCCCGATGGAAAAAAGATCGGGAGGTAATACGGCAGAAAGGAAAACAGATCCACAAGTCCGGTAAAGGATGTGGCATATTTCCAGATCGCTCTGCGCTCATTTACCTCAGGGTAGAGGAACTTTGCTGTCCACAGTCTTAAAGCATAGTCCACTGCAAAAAAGACCACTGTAATATCTTCCAGTATGGTAAGCAGTACCAGGTAGCGGGCACGGTAGTCTTCAAAAGTCAGCAGGATACTGATCACCAGATTGGCGATGATGTTCAGCGCATTGATCAGATCATAGGCCCGGCTGACATAGTCGTACTGCGTTCCGACTTCGACGATCTCAAAGATTCTCTTCCTGCGCTTATCCCATATTTTCTCTGTCATGTTGCTGTCCCCCAAAAACAAACAATGCATTCAGAGGGTATTATACATCCGGCCTTTCAGATATTGCAATAATTTCAGTTTTACTCTATAAAGGAAATATGCTAAAATAGTAAGAGTTATGATGATTTATCCAAAGGAGGTTGCTACATGATTAAATTGTATGATAACGGTGTCTACCTGTTAAATGGCTCTGAAATCGTAGAAGATACGGGAAATGTTCAGGTGCCTGCGACAAAGGAAGAAGCCGCCCAGAACACGATGGCATATAGTATTCTGAAAGAACACAACACTTCTTCTGATATGAAGAATCTTCAGATTCGTTTCGATAAGCTGACATCCCATGATATTACATTTGTGGGAATCATTCAGACAGCCAGGGCTTCAGGACTTCAGAAGTTCCCCATGCCCTACGTGCTGACAAACTGCCACAACAGTCTTTGTGCGGTAGGTGGAACGATCAATGAGGATGACCACATGTTCGGACTGACCTGCGCGAAGAAGTACGGCGGCGTCTATGTTCCGCCTCATCAGGCAGTTATCCACCAGTATGCCCGGGAGATGCTGGCAGGCGGCGGAAAGATGATCCTCGGATCTGACAGCCATACCCGTTATGGGGCTCTTGGAACCATGGCAATGGGCGAGGGCGGACCGGAGCTTGTTAAGCAGCTGCTCAACAAGACTTATGATATCAAGATGCCGGGCGTGATCGCCATCTACCTGGACGGCGAGCCGATGAAGGGTGTTGGACCGCAGGACGTGGCTCTGGCGATCATTGGAGCAGTATTTAAGAACGGCTATGTAAATAATAAAGTGATGGAGTTCGTCGGACCTGGCGTGAAGAAGCTGAGCGCAGATTTCCGTATCGGTATCGACGTTATGACTACAGAGACTACCTGCCTGTCCTCAATCTGGACGACAGATGAGAAGATCCAGGAGTTCTATGAGATCCACGGAAGAAGCGAGGACTACAAGGAACTGAACCCGGGAGCAGTGGCATATTACGACGGATGTGTCTATGTGAACTTAAGCGAGATCAAACCGATGATCGCAATGCCATTCCATCCGAGCAATGTTTATACGATTGACGAACTGAACGCGAATCTGGAAGATATTCTTCACGATGTGGAGAAGAAAGCTCTCGTAAGCCTGGACGGTGCAGTAGACTATACTCTGCAGGATAAGATCCGTGATGGAAAGCTTTATGTAGATCAGGGAATTATCGCAGGATGTGCAGGCGGCGGATTTGAAAATATCTGCGCAGCGGCAGATATCATCAAAGGCAGAAATATCGGTTCAGATACATTTACATTCAGCGTATATCCTGCAAGTATGCCGGTATATATGGAACTGGTGAAAAACGGCGCTGTAGCTGATCTGCTTGAGGCTGGTACGGTTGTGAAGACCGCCTTCTGCGGACCCTGCTTCGGAGCAGGTGATACACCGGCCAACAACGCATTCTCCATCCGCCATACGACCAGAAACTTCCCGAACCGTGAGGGAAGCAAGCTGCAGAGCGGACAGATCGCTTCCGTAGCGCTGATGGATGCACGTTCGATTGCTGCAACAGCTGCAAATAAAGGATATCTGACCCCGGCTACAGCTATGGATGTGGAATACAAGGGACAGAAGTATCACTTCGACAGCAATATTTACGCAAACAGAGTATTTGACAGCCACGGCGTGGCAGATCCGGACGTAGAGATCCAGTTCGGACCAAACATCAAGGACTGGCCGGAGATGTCTCCGCTTCCGGAGAACCTGATCGTGAAAGTGGTTTCCGAGATCCATGATCCGGTTACGACAACGGACGAGCTGATCCCGTCCGGAGAGACTTCCTCTTACCGTTCCAACCCGCTGGGCCTTGCAGAGTTCGCACTTTCCAGAAAGGATCCGGCTTATGTTGGACGTGCCAAGGAAGTACAGAAGGCACAGAAAGCCATCGAAGCAGGCACATGTCCGCTGGATGCTCTCGAGGAGCTGAAGCCTGTGATGGAGACAATCCAGAAGACCTACCCGGAGGTGGGCAAAGGCAATATCGGCGTGGGAAGTACGATCTTCGCTGTGAAGCCGGGAGACGGCTCCGCCCGTGAGCAGGCTGCATCCTGCCAGAAGGTACTGGGCGGCTGGGCAAATATCGCCATCGAATACGCGACAAAGCGTTACCGCTCCAACCTGATCAACTGGGGTATGCTTCCGTTCCTGACCGATGAGGATCACGAGCATCTGAGCTTCAAGAACGGCGATTACATCTTCGTTCCGGATGTGAGAAAAGCTGTAGAGGACAAAGCAGATGTGATCAAAGCGTATGTGGTAGGCGATGAGCTGAAAGAGATCGATCTGAAACTGGGCGATCTGACAGACGTGGAGAGACAGATCATTCTGGACGGCTGCCTGATCAACTATTACAAGGCAACACTGTAAGATAAATATAACGGCAACGGCTTGTCGCTCGTCTATCCGGGATGACGCATGCTTACTGCTTATATAAAAGAAGAAAAATAACAGAAGAGATCCGCATAAAATAGTTTCTTTAGAAGCATATTTTATGCGGATTTTTTAAGCCCTGAAAAATAGGCTGGAAGTTCTCTTAATTAAAATTAGTCATTTAAGATTTGGTCATTTGTACTTGACTAAAATAAGAATGAGATGATATATAATGAATAGATGAAATATTCAGATAGGATGGAGGAAGATATATGTTTATAGGAAGAGAACGGGAGTTGGAATCACTGAACAGACTGTATTCGTCTGATCGATTTGAATTTGTGGTTGTTTATGGCCGTCGGCGTGTCGGCAAGACCGCTTTGCTCAGTCATTTTATCAAAACCCGAAAATCCATTTATTTCATGGGAGTTGAAAGTAATGAAAAGCAGAATCTGGAGAATTTCAGCAGGAGCATTATGGAAACAGTAAATGGGATTTCGGCAAGAACATCCTTTCTTTCTTTTCAAGATGCGCTGGAATATGTATTTCGCCTGTCTGAAAATGAGAGGATCATCCTTGTGATCGATGAGTATCCGTATGTGGCGCGCTCTTCTGGAAGTTTTGCGTCTACTTTGCAGCTCCTGATAGACAAATATAAAGACCATTCCAGAATGATGCTGATTCTCTGTGGATCCTCTATGTCTTATATGGAGGATCAAGTGCTGGCATATAAGTCACCTCTGTACGGAAGACGTACTGCACAGATGAAGATACTGCCGTTCGATTTTGAGGAGACATGCCGGTATTTTGGAAATTTTGCAGGAGAGGACAAGGCTGTGATCTACGGAATAGCAGGAGGAACTCCTCAGTATCTTCTGCAAATGAATGATCAGCTCAGTATTGAGGAAAACGTAAAAAATACATTTTTGAATCCAACGTCGGCTATGTTTGAAGAGCCGGAAAATCTTCTGAAGCAGGAGGTGAGGGAGCCTGCGCTTTATAATGCCATTATAACAGCCGTAGCAGGAGGAGCATCACGGATGTCAGAGATTTCTGCAAAAGTGGGAGAAAACTCTAATGTTTGTTCTGCTTATTTGAAAAATCTTATAGCGCTCGGATTGATTGAAAAGGAGACACCTTATGGAGAAAAGGCATCTCGCAGACCTGTTTATATTATTGCTGATAACATGTTCCGTTTCTGGTATCGGTTTATACCAGAAAACAATTCGATCATAGCCAGGGGAGCCACAGATCTTGCGTGGCGGCATATAGAGCCGCATCTTTCAGATTATATGGGAAAAATCTTCGAAGAGATCTGCCGCCAGTACCTCTGGAAACTCCTTCTGACTGGACATGCACCGGTGGAATTTACGGAACTTGGCCGCTGGTGGGGGACGGATCCATCTTTGCATATTCAGACAGAAATAGATATTATGGGGGAACAGGATCGTGATACGGCATTGTTTGGTGAATGTAAGTGGACCAATGAAAAGGTAGACAGAAGAGTATTGGAAACCCTGGTCAGAAGAAGCCGCCTGTTCCATCACACAAGGACGGTGCTGTACTTGTTTGCGAAAAGCGGATTTACGAAGGGATGTGCTGAGTTGGCGGCAGAACTTGGAAATGTATCGCTGATAACTTACGAAAATATCCTGGAGACGTTGTGTGGAGAAAAAGAAGCAATAGCAACGGAGCATTTCTAAATGTAACAGCATTAGCAATTGAGCAGAAATATTCATTCCGTTAGAATAAGGGTACAGAAAATAATGCAGAACAGGAGGAACTGACTTATGGAACTTGCGGAACGCCTAAAAGCACAAAGAGAGAAACTGGGCTTGTCTCAGGGGGATGTGGCGGATAAGCTGCATATAACAAGGCAGACGGTATCCAGATGGGAGACGGGAAAGGGGACCCCGGATCTGGAGAATCTGGTGCTGCTGAGTGAAGTGTATCAGGTGACAGTGGATGAGCTGCTGAAGGAGCAGAATACAGACGAGGAAGGAAATAAAAAAGTATCTGAAGAAAAGAACAGATACTTTTGGGGATGCCTGATAAGCCTTTTTGTAGGATTGCTGTTCTTGCTTGTTAACTTTATCTATTTTGATCGTACATGGGTAACAGAACCCGGGATTTATGTGCGTATAAAATATTGGATCATAGGAAATCCACTTCCGATTCATCTGATCACATTAATACCATTTATCATATCTGTAATCCTGTGGAGGAAATATAAAAAATAAAATCCTCTGCAACAATTTCCATCCATACAGACTCTTATATATGCCGGTGGTAAAAATGCGAAAGCAGGTACTCTGAGTACGGAAGGAGGGGGACGGATGTTCGACTATGAGAACAGTCCGGAGAAGGAACTGATCCGCAGAGCAAAGAAGGGGGATGTGAAAGCATTTTCCAGTCTTTATGCGAGGATATATATTGAGCTGTACAAGTTTGCCCTATACACGACGAAGCATGAGCAGGATGCGGAGGATGCTGTCAGCGAGGCGGTCATCACAGCGTTTGAAAAGATGACGCAGCTGAAAAGGGACGAGTCTTTCCGCAGCTGGCTGTTCACGATCCTGTGCAATAAGTGCAGGAGGATTCTGCGGGAACGGAAAAAGTCCGGAAATCCGATGGAGGAAACGGAAAATCATAGGGAAAGTACATCTTCCGGCTCCGCGGAGAATCCGGATTATACATCCGCTTATGCGGTGAGGGAGGCTTTCGGTGCGCTCGAGGAAGAGGAGCGGATGATCGTGGCATTTTCTGTGTTCGGCGGTTACCGGAGTGAGGAGATCGGAACGATGCTGGAGAAGAATCCGGCTACGGTACGGTCGAAGAAGAGCCGGGCGCTGGAGAAGATGCGCAGGGTGCTGGACGTGTAAGGCGGCAGAAGAGAGGAGGATGGATATGGAGGATAATAGAAAGAACGGATGGGAACCTGAAAATGGCATGGAACAGGCAAATGCTCCGGAAGCCAGAGACGGGAGGGAGCAGAATCCGGAAAGTAGCAGAGAACGGGAGACGGAAGAGAGACTTCGAAGAGCAGCAGAGTGGACAGAGATCCCGGATGCCCTCAGGCCCGAAGCCATAGAGGAGACTCTTGAGAAGAAAAAGAGGGAAAAGCAGAAATCAAGATTTGCAAGAGGGGCGAGACGTTACGGTACTGCGGCTGCAGCGTGTCTCTGTCTTGCTGTGGGAATAGCGGGCGTATATTTCCTGGGAGGAGAAGGTGTGTCAGAGAATGGCAGCGCGGCCTCTGGGACAGAGAGTGCCGGTGCAGCGGGGATGGCTTCCGGAAGCAGCGGATCCGCTGAGACAGTGGCGGAACAGAGTGTGCTGCCAGGGGCGGAGAGCTACGATGAAATATATGAGTATATTCTCGGGGCAAGAGATTATCAGGAGATCATGATGAACTCCTACAGCAGAGGCGTCGTGGAGGACGGTGCGATAGCCGAGAGCGCTGCGGATGGGGGATCTGTGGACGCTTCATCCCAGAACAGCGGCGACATTTCCCACTCGGATACCAATGTACGGCAGGAGGGAGTGGGAGAGGCGGATACCGTGAAGACCGATGGTGAGAACCTGTTTATCCTGACTGACGATACAGTGGATATCGTGGGGATCGGATCGGAGAAAATGGAGCATATGGCAGAGATCCAGCCTGAGGAAGGATCCACTGTGACAGATATTTATCTTGAGAATGACCGCCTTGTGGTGCTCTATTCCAAAGTGGATTATGAGGATGGGAAAAGTGGAAATGACGGAACTTATCTGGAATACACCTGCGCGGATGTCTATGACGTAAGTGACCCGGCGGCACCTGAGAAGGTAGGAGGTATCTCTCAGAGCGGTTATTACAATACCATGAGGGCGAAGGACGGGTACGTGTATGTGATCAGTAACTTCTATGCAAATGTAAACGCGGACAGAGAAAATATGTCATCCTATATCCCGGCGGTGAATGAAAAGATAATCAGTAGCTCAGATATTTATATGCCTCAGGCGAGGATGGGCGATCAATATACAGTTATTTCCTCTTTTGCGCTGGATGCTCCGGATGAGAAGACAGACACAAAGGCTGTGTTCGGAACCTCGGGGATGTGTTATGTCAGCGGGGAGAATATCTATATCACGGAAGCTCTGTATGGGGAAAACGGAGCAGAGGTCAGTCAGACGTCCGTCCGGAAGCTGTCATATGAAGAAGGGAAACTGGAAGGGGCTGCTCAGACAAAGGTGGACGGACACCTGAAGGATTCCTTCTGTATCGATGAATATAATGGATATCTGCGGATCGTCGCTACGGTTTCCCCCATGTACGAAGTCATTTCCGACGGACTTCTCCCTCTGGCCCGGTCCGGTGAAGCGGCAGGCGAAGAGGACAGTCAGAGTCTGACAGGAACAGCAGAAGAACAGGAAACCACATCTCTCTATGTCCTTGACAAGGAACTGGAGATCACGGGGAAGATCGAAGATCTGGCGCCGGGAGAGTCGGTGTATTCCGCGAGATTTATGGGAGACACCGGGTATTTTGTTACCTTCGAGCAGGTGGATCCTCTGTTCTCCGTGGATCTGTCTGATCCGGAGAAGCCGCAGATCATCGGCGAGCTGAAGATACCGGGATTCTCCGAATATCTGCATCCCTACGGGGAGGGGCTGCTGCTGGGGATCGGCATGGACGTAGATGAAGAGGGAATGACAACAGAAGGCGTGAAGCTCTCCATGTTTGATATCTCAGATCCTTCCAATGTGCAGGAAACGGAGAAGTATGTGATACAGGATACTTATGGGATGGACATATATGATTACCGTGCAGTTTTTATTGATGTGGAGAAAAACCTGTTTGGATTTACAACATACGGGGAGAAACAGAAATACCGGATATTCAGCTACACTCCCGGAACCGGATTCCAGGAGGAAGCCTGCTGGGATCTGCCGACATACGGAAACATCCGGGGCCTCTACGCAGGAGAACGTTTCTACCTGGTGGCCAACAATACGGTAGTCTCTTATAAGCTGGACGGATTCGAGAAGGTGGACGATATCGTATTTTAAGAGCGGAATTACTGCTCAGACGTGTCTCGATATCCAGCCATAACGGCGCTGTGTTGTTACGAAGGCCCGTAGCAGAGCGCCGGCACTTAAGCCGCGTCCTTTGCAGCTTTACGTGTCCGCTGCGCTATGCACCGAGCGAAAGCGTGGCCGCCGGGATAACACAGCGCCGTTATGGCGGAAATCTGAGAACGAGTGAACGGTAAGTGCCGCCTCTTTACTTTCCGGGCAAAGCAGGATAAAATGGGAGAGACAGTTCACATATGTGCCGGAATATCTGGAGGATCATTCCGGAAGAAGGCGAAAGGATTTGAGAATTATGATTTTTGACACCCATGCACATTATGATGACGCACAGTTTGATACGGACAGAGAAGAACTGCTGGATAAGATGGCGGCAGGAGGGATCGGCACGATCGTCAATGCCGGATCCACCCTGGAGTCCTGGGATAAGATACAGAAGCTTACAGAGAAATATCCTTTTATCTACGGAGCCATCGGGATCCATCCTGATGAAGTGGGGACCCTGACAGAAGAAAGTTTCGCCCGAATGGCGGAGCTTCTGGGTCAGGAGAAGATCGTGGCGGTAGGAGAGATCGGGCTGGATTACTACTGGGACAATGAGACACATGACAAGCAGAAATACTGGTTTATCCGTCAGATGGAACTGGCCCGGGAGAAGAGTATGCCAGTAATCATACACAGCCGGGAGGCAGCGGCGGACACCATGGAGATCATGCAGGAACACGGAAAGGGAATGAAGGCAGTGATCCACTGCTATTCCTATTCGGTAGAAATGGCCCGGGAATATGTGAAGATGGGATATTATATCGGAGTAGGCGGAGTGGTGACATTTAAAAATGCCAAAAAGCTGAAGCAGGTGGTAGAAGAGACTCCTCTGGAGCGGATCGTACTGGAGACAGATTGTCCATATCTGGCGCCGGAGCCCAACCGCGGGAAGAGAAACTCTTCCCTGAATCTGCCTTATGTAGCAGAAGAAATTGCACGGCTGAAAAATACAACAACGGAAAATGTCGTGCAGATAACGGAGAAGAACGGGATGGAACTGTATGGCCTGTGAATATTCTGAATTCGGCGGGAAAAAGTGACAGGTACTTTTTTCGAGAATATTCTGAAAATAGATGAAGGAGAGATATATGAAGGAACCCACATTGGGCAATCCGCAGAATACGATCGCGGTATTGCAGAAGTATAATTTTGTGTTTCAGAAGAAGTTCGGGCAGAATTTTCTGATCGATACGCATGTGCTGGATAAGATCATCCGTTCGGCGGAGATCGGGAAGGATGATTTTGTGCTGGAAATCGGTCCGGGTATTGGAACGATGACTCAGTATCTGGCATGTGCTGCGGGTCAGGTGACGGCGGTGGAGATTGACCGGGCTTTGATTCCGATCCTGGAGGATACACTGGACGGATATGATAATGTGACGGCGATCAATGATGATGTGCTGAAGGTTGATTTGGTGAAGCTGGCCGAGGAGAAGAATGGCGGAAAGCCTATCAAGGTGGTGGCGAATCTTCCGTATTATATTACGACGCCTATTATTATGGGGCTGTTTGAGAATCATGTGCCGCTGAAGAGTATTACTGTGATGGTGCAGAAAGAAGTTGCCGACCGGATGCAGGTGGGGCCTGGAACGAAGGACTACGGGGCGCTGTCTCTGGCAGTCCAGTACTATGCGAAGCCTTATCTTGTGGCAAATGTGCCGCCCAATTGCTTCATGCCGCGTCCCAAGGTGGGGTCTGCAGTGATCCGGCTGGAGCGTTATGATAAGCCTCCGGTTGAAGTGAGGGATGAGAAACTGATGTTTAAGATCATACGGGCATCATTTAATCAGAGAAGAAAGACACTGGCCAATGGTCTGAAAAATTCCCCGGAGCTTGATTTTACGAAGGAGGAGATCGAGGCAGCTATCGAAACTTTGGGAAAAGGGCCAAGTATCAGGGGAGAGGCATTGACGCTGGAAGAATTTGCCAGATTGGCGGATGCTCTGTATGATAGAGGAGTATAACAAACTATTGGGATATTTGAACATAGAAGTATGATAATGAATATTGAAAACACCCTATAAATAAACAAAAAAAGGTCTATGTAAATTTTTAAATATATACAAAAGTTAGTTCACAAATTTTTAATGAATCGTTAATTGTATAAAATGTACATTTTTAGTATAATAAATAAGTCATACCTGTAAATTTTTTGAAAAATATAGAGAGAAGGAGGAACGCGCATGGCAAAAGATATTGACAGCATTTTTTTCGATATTACTCCGGAAATTGAAGAATTAGCTCTCAAATGTGAAACGAACAATGCGATCGACAAAGAACTTTACACGAAATATGAGGTCAAGAGAGGACTTCGTGATCTGAATGGAAAAGGCGTGCTTGCCGGCCTGACGAATATTTCAGATGTATGTGCTTCTAAGATCGTGGACGGCAAGAGTGTTCCCTGCGAAGGAAATCTTTATTATCGTGGGTATAATATCAAGGATCTGGTCAAGGGATTCCTGGATGCAAAGCATCCCGGGTTCGAAGAAACAGCATATCTGCTGCTTTTCGGTGAGCTCCCCAGCAAAAAAGAACTGAAAGATTTTCAGGAAATGATGGCAGAGCGGCGCATGCTCCCGCCAAATTTCGTTCGTGATGTGATCATGAAGGCACCAAGCCGGGATATGATGAACAGTATTACACGAAGTATCCTGCAGCTCTATGCATATGATGACAAGGCAGACGATACAAGTATTCCGAATGTTCTGAGGCAATGCCTGAATCTGATCAGCCAGTTCCCGATGCTCATGGTCTACGGATATCATGCCTACAATTACAGACGGGGTGAAGATCTGTACATTTATGCACCGAAGCCGGAGCTGTCTGCTGCGGAGAATATCCTGATGATGCTTCGTGAAGACAGGCAGTACACAGAGCTTGAGGCGAAGATCCTTGATATGGCGCTTGTGCTTCATATGGATCACGGCGGCGGAAATAACTCTACGTTTACGACCCATGTGGTAACATCCTCCGGAACAGATACATATTCTACAATGGCAGCTGCCATGGCTTCTCTCAAGGGACCGAAGCACGGTGGTGCGAATATCAAGGTTACTCAGATGTTTGAGGACATGAAGAAGAATCTGACCGACTGGGCGGATGACGATCAGATCCGGGTTTATCTGGAAGCACTCCTTGATAAGAAAGCATTTGACAAAAAGGGTCTGATCTATGGAATGGGCCACGCGGTTTATTCTATTTCCGACCCACGTGCGGATATCTTCAAGAAATTTGTGAAACAGCTGGCAAAAGAGAAGGGGCATGAAGCCGAATATGCACTCTACGAGAAGGTAGAGCATATGGCTCCGGAGATCATTGGCGAGAAGAGAAGGATGTACAAGGGTGTAAATGCCAATGTAGACTTCTACAGCGGACTGGTCTACAGTATGCTGGATATTCCTTCATCACTGTATACGCCGATCTTTGCGGCGGCCCGTATTGTCGGATGGAGCGCACACAGGCTTGAGGAGCTGCAGAATGTAGATAAGATCATACGTCCTGCATATAAGGCTCTTGCGCCGAACCGAGAATATATAGAATTAGATGACAGGCAGTGAATAACATGAGAGACGAGTTTTATTTCCCGTCAAAGGATGGCAACACTGAGATCCACACAATGGAATGGAAACCGGCGGGAGAGGTGAAGGCAGTCCTTCAGCTCTGCCACGGTATGGTGGAATATATCGAGAGATATGATGAGTTTGCGGAATTTATGTGCAGACATGGTTATTATGTAGTGGGCAACGATCATCTGGGACACGGAAAATCCGTGCAGAGTAAGTCAGAGTACGGCTTCTTTAATGAGAAATACGGAAATGCCTGTGTGATCAGTGATATGCATACCCTGAGACAGCGAACTATGACAAAATACCCGGATGTTCCATATTTTATGCTGGGACACAGCATGGGATCCTCACTGCTGAGACAGTATATTGAGCTGTATGGCAATGGCCTGAGCGGGGTGATCCTGATAGGTGCGGTGGCAGATCAGGGCCGGCTGCTGCTGGCAGTGGGAAAGAGGATCTGCCAGCTGATGGCTGCGTTCCGCGGATGGCATTACCGCAGCAGACTGATCGACGGGATGACGCTTGGCTCTTATAATAAAAGATATGTTAAGAAATTTAAACCTTCAGGGACCCGGGCTGACTGGATTACCAGTGACCGGGAGAATCTGGACAGATATATCGCGGATCCGCTTTGTTCGTTTATGTTTACAGTCAATGCATATTATAGTATGTTTGGCGGTATGCAGTATATGCAGAAGAAGGAAAGTATCCGGATGATACCAAAAGAACTGCCGATTTTGTTTGCAACAGGTGCAGAAGATCCGGTGGGAGACTTCGGAGAAGGAATCCGGAAAATATGCCGGCAGTATCAGGCTGCGGGGATTCAGGATGTTTCACTTCGGATCTATCCGGGGGACAGACATGAGCTGTTGAATGAGACGGACCGGCAGCAGGTGGCGGAAGACATTCTGGAATGGCTGGAAATACGCAGGACTGCGGAGAAGAGCGCGTGAAGAATGGATCTCTCAGAGATGTGTCCGCAGCAGGATATGTCTGGGGAAAATATATAATATACAGAAGATCATTACAGAGGCTGTGTGCCGGAGAAGATTTCCGGTATATTGCCTCTGTTTTTGTTTAATTAGGAAACTTCCTTCCCCATTAAACAAAACGCTCCGCGGGATACACACTCGCACGAAGCGGAAATTAGTCGCTAAAGCGACCATGCTCGGCGCGAGAGTTCCGCAAGAGGAACTCTTTGTTCTTTACAGTTGTGCCTGTCAGGGATAAGTGGTACAATTTCCAGGAACAAAATTAAACTTATAAGGCATGAGAGAAGGAGGAAAATATGTTTAATCCAAACAGTACATTTTTGTTTATTGCGGCTGGTGCAGTCATTCTCTTTGTAATCGCGCAGTCTGTTTTTTTCCTTGTACGGGCTTACCGGAGGGGAAAAGCACTGGGAATGGATATGAAACAGATCCGCAAAACAATCATTTCAACAGCTGTGTTTACATTTGCCCCGGCAGTGTCTATTCTGCTTGGTGTGATCACATTGTCACAGTTTCTGGGGCTGCCACTGCCATGGCTCCGCCTCAGTGTGATCGGTGCAATCACCTATGAACTGCCGGCGGCCACTACAACAGCAAACGCGCTGGGAATCACGCAGCTTTCCGAGACAATTACCGATCCGGAGGTATATACGGCTATTGCGTGGGTTATGACGCTGGGCATTTTCCCGGGACTGATCTGGGTACCGCTCTTTATCCGGAAGATTCAGGGGGGACTGATGAAGATTAAGAATAAGGACAGTAAGTGGGGCGATATCGTTATGACGGCGCTCTTTCTTGGAATGATCTCGGCATTTCTCGGTATGGTATTTGCTGATATTAGGGAAGGACTTGCAGGATGGATCCCTATCTTTGTTCTGCTGTTTTCTGCATTACTGATGGGAGTCTGCGGGCTTCTTGTGAAAAAGTGCAATGTAAAATGGCTGGAAAACTATGCGCTGCCTGTCAGTATGCTGGGAGCCATGGTGTTTGCAGCCTTAATCACGCCGATGATCGTGTGAGATGACAGCGTGGAAGGAGGATGAAAAAGATGAATAATAATGGCAAATCTTATGAGAATATGACACATTTCTATGGAAGAATCTGGATTCTGCTGGCATTGGGGATGATCTTTTCTTTCCCGACAGTAGCCTGTATCTATTATGACGCATGGCCGGAACTCTCTGCCGTTGCGAAGGGGCTGCTTGGAGTTGCGCCGATTTTCTGGACTGTGGGATTTATCGAAGTGCTGACCTTTGTCCCCATGCTTGGGACAGCAGGCTCTTATCTTGCCTTCGTTACAGGAAATCTGACAAATCTGAAGGTACCGGCAGCGCTTACAGCGATGGAGAATGCCCGGGTGAAGCCGGGAACAGAGGAAGGCGAAGTAGTCTCTACGATCGCAGTTGCAACTTCTTCTATAGTGACAACAGCTGTGATCGCGATTGGAGTCGCTCTGCTGGTGCCCCTGACGCCAATCCTGAATTCACCGGTGCTCAAGCCTGCGTTTGACAATATCCTTCCCTCCCTTTTCGGAGGACTGGCTGTAGTCTATGTGAGTAAGAACTGGAAGATATCCATTGCGCCGCTGGTGTTCATGGTTGTACTGTTCCTGCTGGTGCCGTCACTGTCCGGCTCTGTGGGCGTACTTGTTCCGGTGGGAGCGCTGATCGCTATCGGGGCGGCAAGAATTCTGTACAAGAAGGGACTACTGTAGTAGTATTCGGAATGTTCTGAAAATGACGGAAAAAAGTGACAGGTACTTTTTTCGAAAGGAGTGCGACAAAAATGCTTATTTTGTTTATTATACTCGCTATAATACTGATTTTTCTGATAATTTTGCTTGTGGGAGCAGCATTGTTTACGCCGAGTGAGGAGTTGAAACCATCAGGGGAGACGATATCTCTCAATGAGGATAAGATTGTAAGTGATATGGTAGAGATGATCCGCTGCAGGACGGTTTCCTATAATGATGAGAGTCTTATTGACAAGAAAGAGTTTGAAAAGTTTCGGGAGCTGCTTCCGAAGCTGTATCCGCTGGTCCATGGGAAGTGTCCCAGGGAGTTTGTGGGTGTAAATGGCATGTTGTATTACTGGAAGGGAAAGTCATCGGAGGAGCCGGTAGTGCTCATGGCCCATTATGACGTGGTCCCTGTGGAGGAAGCTCAATGGGCGAAGCCTGCATTTGAAGGGATTATTGAAGATGGATGTATCTGGGGACGGGGGACTCTGGATACGAAGGGAACACTCTGCGGGATCTTCGAGGCGGCGGAGAAGCTGATCGCTGAAGGATTTGTCCCGGAGCATGACATTTATCTGGCATTCTCCGGGCAGGAGGAAATCAACGGGCCGTCTTGTCCTGCAATTGTGGATCTGTTCGAAGAGCGGGGAATCAGGCCGGCTCTCGTGGTGGATGAAGGCGGCGCTGTCGTGGAAAATGTATTCCCCGGTGTCTCCCGCGAATGCGCCCTGATCGGAATCGCTGAGAAGGGACTGACAAATATTGAGTTTACTGCAAAAAGCAGTGGTGGACATGCCTCCATGCCTCCGGTGCACACGGTGGTAGGAGAGCTGGCGCAGGCTGTTGTAGATGTGGAGAAGCATCCATTTCCAAGAAAATTGACAAAGCCGGTGAAAGAGATGCTGGATGTGTTGGGACGTCATTCGGGATTTGCCTACCGGATCCTGTTCGCTAATCTGTGGTGTCTGGAGCCGCTGTTTGACAAAGTATGCAGGGCATCGGGGGGAGAACTTAACGCTATGATGCGTACGACCTGTGCTATGACGAAAATGGAAGGCGGAGAAGCATTTAATGTGATCCCGCCGAAGGCAAAGGTGGGGATGAACCTGCGTCTCATGCCAGGGGATACAGTGGAGTCGGCGAAGGCATATCTGGAAAAGACGATCCACAATCCGAATATCGAGGTCTCTGTATTTGAGGGGAGAAATCCTTCTGCTGAGTCAGATACAGACTGTAAAGAATATACCAGACTGTGCCAGGCGATCAAAGATACCTGGACGGACGCTATTGTTTCGCCGTACCTGATGATGGCGTGCAGTGATTCCTGGCATTACTGCCGGATCACGGATCATATTTATAAATTCTCTGCAATGAAACTGTCTAAGGAGGAGCGGGGAATGATCCATGGAAATAACGAGAGAGTACCAATCGATACATTGGTGAAAACAGTGGAATTCTATGTCAGGTTGATCGCAAAATGTTGATATCTGACAATTGGATAGGGAAAGGGAAAGATTCCTTCCTCTCTCCGCTTATCGCGATACGTTTCTGATCTCGCGGCATCGGCGCTCGATGGCCTCCGCTTTGCGTCTGTCGCACTAAATGTGTGTCGCTGGCACACAGCACAGTTCTCCAGGCGTATTGCGTAAAACGCGAAAACCCGCCGGCTGTCTGCCGGCGGGTTTTCGTTGGTTTAAAGTTTATTATAAAGGAATGAGAGTAAAGTGCGACATCCGGTCTATGGATGTCTTGCTTAATGAGGGGGAAGATAGTTGTTTATCAACTATCTGAGTCTTAGTATAAAAGGAAAATGTGACAGAAGTATGAGTGAAGTATAAAAGAAAACGAAAAATTCTTAAAATGAGTTTAAGATTTTCTAATTCGTAGATCCTACTCCACTACATTTCTGAGGATCCCGATGTTTTCCACCTCGCACTCTACAATATCTCCTTTTTTCAGAAAACGAGGGGGAGTAAATCCCATTCCTGCCCCTGCCGGAGTCCCGGTAGCGATGATAGTCCCGGTCTTCAGTGTCATGCCAGCGGACAGCTCCTCGATGATCGCATCAATAGAGTGGATCAGGAGCCCTGTAGAACTATTCTGTCTGAGTTCGCCATTGATCCTTGAACAGATATCCAGAACCGGCGGGAAGGAAATCTCATCGGCAGTGACAATACATGGCCCCATCGGGGTAAAACCGTCCAGAGATTTCCCGAAGTACCACTGCTTGTGCTCTGTCTGGAGATTTCTTGCAGAAACATCGTTTATGACCGTGTAGCCGAAAATATAATCAGGGGCATCGGAGGCACTTACATTTTTTGCATCTTTCCCCAGGACGACAGCAAGTTCGGCTTCATAGTCCACGCTGTCGGTCAGGTTTTCATGCAGGGGAATCGGATCTCCGCATCCACTTGCAGTGTGGACCCGTTTGCTGAAATAAACAGCCTTTTCCTGATTTACGATAAAGGCATCTCTGTGAAAACGGGCGGATTCTTCAGCGTGAGCTGCATAGTTGATCCCCAGGCAGAGGATATCCTGGGATGGGTGGGGAATCGGCGCCATCAGCCGGATGCTGTCAATGCTTATGGCCTCTCCGTCAGATGCATTTACCGGGCTGACGGTGCTGAGAAGTTCCGGGAGAGTAAGAGAAGAGATCAGTTCGTTCATGTCGGAGAATGAAAGACCGAAGATCTCTGCCGGCCACAGATATCCGGGCTTTGCGGAAAAGCCGATACCGATCCGTTCTGTTTTGTCTGATGTCTGGTAAGTATACAGTTTCATCGTTGTACTCCTTTATCTGTTTTTGCGATTTTGTATAAATCCATTTTAACATGGAGAGGGATAGATGTAAATTCTAATGAAAATATGCGGCAGTTATGCCATTAAGCCGGGAACTCCTGTGAACAGCGATTCAAAATGAATTAAGACAGCGAAAAGCCGTCAGCTGTTGACTGACGGCTTTCCGTTGGTTTTATAGTTATCTAAAGGAATGAGAGTAAAGTGCGGCACCTTTTACTGCAATCAGGTGCCATGCTTTATGAGGGGGGAGATAGTTGTCTATCAACTATCTGATACATAGTATAGCCGTAAAATGTGACAAAAATATGAGTGTTTTCTAAAAGAAAAGGTAAAAATCTAAAATAGTAGTAAACAAATTATAAATATACTTTTATAAAACCTGTGCAATGCTCTAATGAATACTACAGGGCTATTCTTCCAGATATGGAAGAAGCCGCTCCATGTCAGCTGCATCTGAAAAACGGATCGTTCCGGCGGAAATCGTCTCCGGTTCACCTGCCATGGTACGGAATATATACTGACTCAGCGTGGATCTCAGAGTAAGACTGTCACCCTTCGCTGTTTCGAAATATACTTCCGAGCTGCATAGTCTGACATCTGACAGAAACTTCTCGAGGTCAGCGTCATGTTTCAAGTGCATAAATCAAGCCTCCCTTTTACACCGTCACCCGGATTTTGGCGGAATAATTTCATTTATTATAATACAATTCTTTATAGAATGTAATACTTTTAGAAAAATGTACAAAAAATGTGAGATATATGTTATAAAAAAAGTGAGAATATTGATGTGAAAAATGAGTTTTCTTATGATGCAAAGGAAAAGGAGGAGCACAGGTGAAAGCAGAGATTTATACAACGACAGAAGACGGAAAGCTTTGCCGTGACAGTATTGTCTCAGTGAAGGATCCGGGAGAAGAGAACCAGGTACTGAATATTTACAAAGAAGTAAAGGACCAGATATTTGAGGGATTTGGCGGAGCGGTGACAGACGCAGCCGGGTATGTGTTTTCCCTGATGACACCGGAACAACAGGAGGAGATGCTGAATACATATTTTAATGAAGATGAGATGGGATATGTCCAGGTGCGGATTCATATGGACAGCTGTGACTTCAGTACACATATGTATGAGGCAGATCCGGAGGAAGAGGATGCGGAGCTGGAGAAATTCTCATTTGAAGATACAGAGAAATATATTATGCCCCTGCTGGAAGCTGCGCAGAGGAAAGCAGGGAAAAAGCTGAAGATCATGCTTTCTGCCTGGTCGCCGCCGGCATACATGAAGACAAATGGACAGAGAAAAAAGGGCGGTTCGCTGAAACCGGAGTACAGAGGAAGATGGGCGGAATATCTATGCCGCTATGCAGAAGAGTTTCAGAAGCGCGGATATGAGGTGAACCGTATGTCCGTACAGAATGAGCCCAAGGCTGTCCAGGAGTGGGATTCCTGCGTGTATACGGCGGAGGAGGAAAAGATTTTTCTGAGGGATTATCTTGTGCCTGCACTGAAGAGACATGGACTTGGAGGGATAGAGCTGTTTATCTGGGATCATAATAAAGAGAGACTTTATGAGAGGGCAAGGGATATTATCGACGATACGACAGATGACCTGATCACAGGCGCAGCATTCCACTGGTACAGCGGAGATCATTTTGAGGCGCTGGAGCTGGTACGCCGTCGGTATCCGGGGAAAAAGCTGATACTTTCTGAGAGCTGTCTGGAGTTTGGAAAGTATGATAAGGAAGATCAGCAGACAAATGCGGAGCGGCTTGCCCACGATATGATCGGAAACATGAATGCCGGAATGTGTGCATTTTATGACTGGAATATCCTTCTTGACAGTGAAGGCGGTCCTAATCATGTGGGAAATTTCTGCGATGCCCCCTTCCTGTTTAATAAGAATGAAAAGAAGCTGGAGCGGAGAAAGTGCCAGCGCTATTACTGGCATTTTGCACATTTTATAAAGAGTGGCGCAGTTCGTCTTGCAGCGACCAGGTATACAGACCGGCTGGACTTTACTGCGTGGGAGAATCAGGATGGGACAGCGGCAGCTGTGCTCCTGAATAGAACAGATGAAGCAATGAGATGCAATATTCGAGTGGCGGGAGAAATATTTACGTTGACAACGGAGCCTCATTCTTTGGTGACCATGGTCATGGAATAATGATGTGATGTGATTTTAGGAATAACAGCAAACACCCGCGGACCGTCAGGTCTGCGGGTGTTCGTTGCTTTTATAGTTATATCTAAAGGAATGAGAGTAAAGTGCGACATCTTGGGGTTTGCCCCAAGATGTCAACTTTATGAGGGGGGAGATAGTTGTTAACCAACTATCTGTGACTTAGTATAGACAGAAAATGTGTCTAAAGTATGTAAAAATTATTAAAGAAAAAGAAAAATTCGATATAAATGATAAAGAAAGCGGCATTTGGAAGCCGTGTGTCAGGATGTATGGGATAATCAGACCGGAGATGCCCCGCTTCTACGGACGCGGAAGTCAGGTCAGCAGCAATGGCGGGGCCAGTTCCGGAAGAAAGTTTTTAGCACAGGAATAAGCGCATGAGAGGAGTTATGAAATACGCAGGCGCTGTCCGGTATAGATCAGGTCTGGATTGGAGATGCCATTTTGTGCAGCCAGTGCATTTACAGTGGTGCCGTATCTGGCGGCGATGGCACTCAGTGTATCGCCTGATCTTACCGTATAATATCGCGGCGTCATTCCGTCTTCCGGAACCCGGATCGTCGTGCCGGCATAGATCCGGTTGGGATCGGAGATATCGTTCATGGAGGCGATGGCACTGACAGTAGTGCCATATCGGTCTGCAATGGTGCTTAAAGTATCACCAGGCTGTATGACATAGGTAATGTAATCCATGGAGGCGGGCAGATCCGGAGTCGGACTGGCTTCATTCAGATGATTCAGTCCGGCCTTCCGGATAACAGAAGGATAATCAATAAAGCTGATATTCAGGTCTACATTTCCGGATATGCCAGGTACCTGTCCTGAGCTGCTGTACTGCCATATGCCGCAGGATGTTCCGTCAAATGTACTGCTGTATCGGGCATACCAGAAGGCATAGCGCTTTGCAAGACTGATGTCCAAATACTGATCCAGAAAAGTGCGGTTAGTGTAGAACATGGCGAAATAGCCTTTTTCCTCCACACGTCGGCAGAAATGTTCCACAAACTGTTTCGCGAGGGATGGAGTAACGGCAACACCTTGACGGGCGGCATAATCCACGCTTGCCTGTTCGATATCATAACAGACGGGATAATCCAGCCGGTAAGGAGCTATGGTCCGGAGACAGCCGTCGGCTTCCCGTTCTGCATCAGAAGGACTATCCGCATAACAGAACCAGTAAGCTCCGGCAGGAAGACCAATCCGGTTGCATTCAGAGGCGTTGCGCTGAAATTGTTCATCCACTGTATCAGAACCATAGCCGGCTCGCAGCATGGCAAACTGATATCCTGCGGCTTTCACCTGCTCCCAGTCCACAGTACCCTGATATCTGCTGACGTCAATTCCTTTTATATTCATAGTGACAGATCCTTTCAGAATAATAAATCCGTATATTTTATATTATTTTATGAAGAGACCAGGAAAATGTGAGTGATGCGGGCCGCTCTCCGGCGTAAGTACGAGAGGCAGAAATGCGTGGCTCAAACATGAAAGAAAACAGAGTATAGGAGAATAATATCGAAGAGAGAAAAATGGGGGGCTTCTGTCCCTCGGGCTTTACCAGGGTAAAAAACAGCGGTATAATCTATCCGGGAGCAGTCAGGATACTGCTTAGAGTAACTACATAAAAATATGGAAAAACTTATAGAAAGGACAGGTGGCATATATGAAAGTGTTACTGTTAAATGGAAGCCCGCGGAAAGAGGGATGCACCTATACTGCACTCAGCGAAGTGGCGGCTGTACTCAATGAAAATGGAATCGATACGGAGATCTTCCAGGCCGGGGATCCGGGCAGGGAGAATGTGAAAGCCGCTGCGGAGAAGATGAAGACAGCGGACGCGCTTGTGGTTGGTTCTCCGGTTTACTGGGCGTCGCCGTCAGGCCAGATCATCGAGTTCATGGATCAGTTCGTATCCATGGCCGGAAAGGATCTGGCGCATAAGCCGGCAGCAGCTGTGGCTTCTGCGAGAAGAGCCGGCACAACAGCAACGCTGGAAGTTCTGACGAAATATTTTAATTTCTATCAGATGCCTGTAGTTTCCTCCAACTACTGGAATATGGTTCACGGCAATACGCCGGAGGAAGTGCGGCAGGATGAGGAAGGTCTGCAGATTATGCGGATCCTGGGACGGAATATGGCCTGGCTGCTGAAATGCCTGGAGGCAGGAAAGAACGCAGGGGTTGAGATACCGGAGACAGAGGAGAAGATCAAGACGAATTTTATACGGTAGAGCAGGATGAAAAAACGATACGGATATGCTGTCGAGATTTTCAGATACAGGAGGAGTTAACATGAAATTTCATAATGGCTGCTGGCTGCTGAAAGAAGGATATGAGTGTTTCTCACCCAGCCACGTTTACGAGGTGAGAAAGACGGAAAATGCATTGATTCTCTGCGCGCCCACAAGCCGGATCCGGCAGAAAGGGGATACGCTTGGAGGGATTAATCTGACAGTACGGATCACGGCACCCATGCCGGAGGTTATCCGTGTGCAGACGTATCATCATATGGGAGTGAGAAAACGGGAACCTGAGTTCGAACTGAACCTTCCGGAACCGGGCAGGCTGGACGTGGAGGAGACGGATGATCTGCTGACGGTAAGAAGCGGGCATCTGTCGCTGGTCATCGACAAGGAGAACTGGTCCATGCGCTACGAGCGGGACGGAGAGCTTCTTACAAAGAGTGGAGACAGGGATCTGGCATACATGAAGACGGACTGGAAAGGATTTGCTTATGATCATGGCAGTGACGGAGCTTATATGCGTCAGCAGCTGGGGCTGTCTGTGGATGAGCTGATCTATGGACTTGGAGAGCGGTTTACTCCTTTTGTGAAGAATGGGCAGACTGTTGAGATCTGGAACGAGGACGGAGGCACCAGTACGGAACAGTCCTATAAGAATATTCCCTTCTATCTTTCCAGCAGGGGATACGGTGTGTTCGTCAATCACCCGGAGAAGGTGGAATTTGAGATTGCCACAGAGCAGGTCTCCAAGACCTCATTCAGTGTAAAAGGCGAGAGCCTGGATTATTTCCTGTTTAATGGCCCAACGATGAAGGAAGCTCTTATGCGCTATACGGATCTTACGGGGAAACCGGCGCTTCCGCCTCAGTGGACCTTCGGGCTGTGGCTGTCAACCTCATTCACAACAGATTACGATGAAGAGACAGTCATGAGTTTTATTAATGGAATGGAAGAGCGGGGGATCCCGCTGAGTGTATTCCACTTTGACTGCTGCTGGATGCGGGAGTTCCACTGGACGGACTTTGTATGGGACGAGAGAGTGTTCCCAGATCCGAAGGGAATGCTGGAACGGATCAAGGCGAAAGGGATCCGGATCTGTGTGTGGATCAATCCCTATGTCGGACAGGAATCGGCGCTTTTTCAGGAAGGCGCGGAGAAGGGATATTTCTTGAAGCGGGCCAACGGAGACGTCTGGCAGTGGGATATGTGGCAGCCGGGGCTTGCTATTGTGGACTTTACCAATCCGGAGGCAAAGAAATGGTATCAGGATAAACTGGAAGAAATGCTGGATATGGGCGTGGACTGCTTTAAGACAGATTTCGGAGAGAGAATCCCTACGGATGCGGTATATTACAGCGGTGCGGATCCGGTGAAGATGCACAATTTCTATACATATATTTACAATCAGGCTGTTTATGAAGTACTGGAGAAGAAAAGGGGAAAAGAAGAAGCCGTATTGTTCGCAAGATCGGCTACAGCGGGGAGCCAGAAATTCCCGGTCCACTGGGGCGGTGACTGCTGGTCCGACTATGTGTCCATGGCAGAGAGCCTCCGGGGCGGTCTTTCCCTGACAAGCAGTGGTTTTGGCTTCTGGAGCCATGATATCGGCGGCTTCGAGAGCCAGTCCACTCCAGATGTATATAAGAGATGGGCAGCGTTTGGTCTTCTCTCATCTCACAGCCGTCTTCATGGAAGTACATCCTACCGGGTACCCTGGGTATACGATGAGGAAGCGGTGGATGTAGTACGGTACTTTACAAATCTGAAATTAAAACTGATGCCGTATCTGTACAGCAGTGCGGTGGTTACGTCTCAGACCGGAGTGCCTGTCATGCGCAGTATGGTGCTGGAGTTCGAGAAGGACAGAAACTGCCGCTACCTGGATCGTCAGTATATGCTGGGAGACAGTCTGCTGGTGGCGCCGGTCTTCAGTGAAGATGGAGATGTGAGCTATTATCTGCCGGAGGGAACGTGGACAAACTTCCTGACCGGAGAGACCGCAGAGGGCGGAACCTGGAGAGAAGAACAACATGGATATCTGTCCATTCCCTTCTGGGCTAGGGAGAACAGCGTCATTCCCACAGAGATCCAGACGGAAAGAGCAGATGACAGTTTCGAAAATAATCTGGAGATGAGAGTCTTCGAACTGAAGACTCATGCAGAGTCAACTGTCTGGCAGAATGGAGCGGAGATCCTGAGGCTGAGTCTGGACCGGAAGCAGGAAAATATTACAGGAACGGCAGAAGGAAAGACCGGATGCCGTATCCGGTTTGTCAACTGCAGGCTGACAGACGTGGCAGGCGCAGCCGTGGAGCAGGACAGGGAAGATACGGTGCTTATTCTGGAGCAGGCAGGAGAATTTTCCTGCACATTATGTGGATAAGATTTTATAATCTATGTAAGTTTGTTGATAAACTGTTTTGTTACACATAAAATATTGCATCCGACAAATGAATATGATATGGTGAGGGCATCCGAAGCAGACAGAACCCGGAATGGAGAATCGGGGAAAATCTGCTGCGGATGCCTTTCCTGTATGAGCCGGATAATATGAGGCATCTGAAAACAGGCCAGATATTCTGAGCAGTCCTCAACGGACTGCCGGCCTGAAAAAGTCTGAAACCGTCTGAGATATCAGAAAAATCATTGGACAGATCTGTCCGAGAGAATCTCAAAAAACAGGAATAGAACACAGAGGCCGCTTTCCTGTGAAAAGGGAACGTGGTAAGATAAGGAGGAGAACATATGGAGAAATGCAGCAAAGACAACTTTATCATGCTTCCCACTGTGGATTTCTGCTTCAAGGAGCTGATGAGGAATCCAAAGGTACGAAGAGGATTTATCGCGGCAGTCCTAGGCAAGGATCCGAAGGAGATTCGGAAGACTATCCTGGTTTCTAATGAGCTGGACAGAGAATCCGGAGATGCCAAGCAGGGAATCCTGGATGTGAAGGTGGAAATGGAGGACGGGACCAAGATCAATATGGAGATGCAGGTTGCTTATTTCCAGTTCTGGCCCAACCGGATTCTGTTTTATCTGAGCAAGACATATACCGGGCAGATAAAAGCGGGCGAGAATTATGATGCATTGAAGAAATGCATCCATGTCAGCATCTTGGATTTTATTCATTTTTCCCAGGATAAGAGATGTTACCATAAGATCACGCTGTGCGATGTAGACAGCGGCGAGCAGTATACAGATCTGATGGAGTTTCATATCTTGGAGCTGCGAAAGCTGCCGCAGAAAGATCAGAGTGAGGCCGGACTTATCCGCTGGATGCGTTTCTTCGGAGGGAAGACCCGGGAGGAGTTTGAAGATATGGCGAAACAGGATGAATATATCGAAGAGGCATACGATGAGCTGAAGAAGTTGAGTGCAGATGAGAAGAAGCGTCTGGAGTATGAGGCGCGGGAGAGAGCGGTGCTGGATTACAATACTCAGATGAAGAGCGCGCGGATGGAAGGTGAGAAGAAAGGTGAGAAGAACGGTGAACGAAACATTATCAGAAAAATGGTGAAGAAGGGGATGGAGCTGAACGAAATAGCAGAGCTTCTGGAGATGGATCCCGCGGAGCTGACAGAACTGGTGGAAAACAAGTGAAACAAGCGAAAGAAACATAAAATGGCATTTCCAACCGGGAATCATATCCCTGTCAGAAATGCCATTTCCATTCATGAAAGTTTTTCTGAAATTTCAGATGGAACTCTCATGTGGTTACTGAATCGGCTCAAAATCAGCTGCACCGTGCTTGCACAGCGGGCAGATGAAGTCATCGGGAAGCTCGTCCCCTTCGTAGACATATCCGCACACTTTGCAGACGAAGCCTTTCTTTCCTTCTGTATCCGGCTTCGGCTTTACATTGTTCTGGTAATAGGTGTAGGTCATGGTTTCCCTGTCGTTCATCACGCGGGCCTCTGTCACGGAGCAGATGAACATGCCGTGGGTATCCAGATCTACATACTGCTCGACTTTCAGAGAGATGGCAGCGTTGATGTATTTCGGAAGGATTACCAGGCCGTTGTCGGAACGAACCGGTTTGATTCCTTCGAACTTGTCTGCTGTACGTCCGCTCTGGAAGCCGAAACGCTCGAATACTTTGAAAGGCGCGTCTACAGACAGGCAGTTTACATTCATGATGCCGGTCTGTTTGATGACGTGGTGCGAGTAGTTGGCTTTGTTGATATTTACAGCCACACGGTTCGGTGTGTCGGTCAGCTGGGTTACGGTGTTGACGATCAGTCCGTTGTCTTTCTTGCCGTCGTTGGATGTGACTACATACAGACCGTATCCGATGCGGAAGAGCGCGGTCAGGTCATTCTTGTTGGCTGCTTCCGGAGACTGAGCCACATACTCCTGGCACAGCTCGTCTGCCATAGCCTGCAGCTGTTCTTTGTTCTCTGCACTGACTGCGGATTTGATCTTTACGGTTGTGTTCAGCCATGTGATGTTCTTGGATTTCTCGAACATGCCCTTCATGATCTTTGCCGCAAGAGGAGCCCAGGAACCATTTTCGATCAGCCCGATGGTGCGGTTCTGGAAGTTGCGCTCAGTCAGATGATCGATAAACTGTTTCATGAACGGGAAGATCTCTGCATTGTAAGTGGTGGTGGCGAGAACCAGTTTTCCGTAGCGGAAGGCATCGGCTACTGCAGCGGACATATCGCATCTTGCCAGGTCGTGTATAACGACACTGGGGCAGCCCTTTGATTTCAGCATCTCGGCCAGCATTTCCACTGCTTTTTTTGTATGGCCGTAGACGGAGGTATAGGCGATGACGATTCCCTCTGATTCTGCTGTGTAGGAGGACCAGGTGTCATATTTTCCAATATAATGTCCCAGATTCTCGTTCAGGACAGGTCCGTGGAGCGGGCAGATCGCCTGGATATCCAGCCCTGCGGCTTTTTTCAGAACGGCCTGTACCTGAGCGCCGTATTTTCCGACGATGCCGATATAGTAGCGGCGTGCCTCGTCATCCCAGTCTTCATCCACATCCAGGGCGCCGAATTTGCCGAAGCCGTCTGCGGAGAAGAGAACTTTATCGGTGCTGTCATAGGTCATCATGACTTCCGGCCAGTGTACCATGGGAGCAAATACAAAGGTAAGCTCATGGTTTCCAAGAGAAAGGGTGGAGCCGTTTTCTGCTGTGATCCGTTTTACCTGGGGATCAAGCTGGAAGAAGCAGTCCATCATGGCAAAGGCTTTGGCCGTTGCAACAACGGTTGTATCAGGATAGATCTTCAGGAAGTTCTCGATATTTGCGGAATGATCCGGTTCCATATGCTGAATGATCAGATAATCCGGCTTTCTGTCGCCGAGAACATTTGCAATGTTGTCCAGCCACTCATGGGTGAAGTGGATGTCAACTGTATCCATAACTGCAGTTTTGTCATCAACGATGACATAAGAATTGTAAGACATTCCGTTGGGAACCACGTACTGACCTTCGAAAAGGTCTACCTGGTGGTCGTTGACCCCAACGTATTTGATCGTTTCTGTAACATGATTCATAGATGTTTTCTCCTTCCATAGGAAATATTGCGGGGCAGTCCGAATCAGAAGTGCCGCCGCTGCAGATGTCTTTGTCTGCAGGAAAGCTGCCGGTGGAAGCTCTCCCGTGTTTATCATCAAATTTATTATAGCAGGAGAAATCGGTAAAGCAAGGGATTTTTGAAGCTTCAAGGAACAATTGAGAAAAGTGATTAAAAACAGAAGCAGAAGATAAAAAACTCTATCTGATTTCACAAAATACTGGTATAGTGGATAAAAGGAAGTGGGAGAGAGCGAAGCACGGAGGAAGGCGCGGCTTTACAACGGGACTTCTGCAGTGCGTCCACGAGAAAAGGAGGAGATCCACATGATTTATTCCCATGAGCTGATCGTCCCGGAGGCGGGCTTTCCTTTTAAGACATTTATCTTTGAGGGCCGGGAAGGAGGATACTACCGGGAGAAACACTGGCACCGTTCGATTGAGATCTTTGCGGTGTGCAGGGGAGAGCTGGAGTTCTATCTGGATGACCGGCCGTGGCATCTGACGGAAGGGGAGTTCATAATCGTGAATTCCAATGAGATCCACGCCATTGATTCACCGCTGCCAAATGAGACTGTAGTGCTTCAGATCCCGCTGAAAATGTTTGAGAATTATTATACCGGAGAGCAGTTCATCTGGTTCTCTCATGAGCCGGGACGGCGGGACCAGCGGTTTATGGATCTGGTGACAGAACTTTATCGTGTGTTTGACGGGAAGAGGCCGGGATATGATCTGAAAGCGAACAGCATATTTTATGAGATCATGTACCTGCTGGTAAAGGACTACAGGATTACCCGTGTGGATCAGGAGTTCGTACGGAAGAACCGGAATCTGAACCGGCTGTCTTCTATTACTTCATATATGAAGGAAAACTATGCCGGAGAGATGAGCCTGGAGGAAGTGGCGAGAGTCTTTGGGTATTCGCCTACTTATCTTTCCCGGATGTTCCAGAAATATGCGGGGATCACATTTAAGAGCTATCTGCAGAATATCCGGCTGGGATATGCCGTGAAGGATCTGGACAGTGGAAAATATAATATCACGGAGACTGCGCTCAGAAACGGTTTTTCGGGAAGTAAGGCTCTGGCCCGGGCGTTCCGGAAGCGGTATGGGGTACTGCCCAGTGAGTACCGGGAACAATATCATAAAAACGGGCAGGCGAATCAGGAAGAATAACAAAAAGATAAGAAATGGGCATTAAAAGGCTAACTTTTTGGTCGAAAACGTCATGTAAAGTTGCTAAAATGACCTCAGAGAGTTGAAAAGGCGAGTTTCGGAGAGACGGAGCGGGAGATGAAATTGTGAGAGGTGCTGGTGCTTTAGAGCAGCCTTGAACTTGCTTCGAAGCGCGGAACAGCCGGAACGAACAGGAGGTCGATAAAAGATGGAGATTCAGAAACTGACAGATACATCCTTCGGAAAGTACGGGAAAGTGGTCACGGAGTTCTCTTTTGATAAGATCTTAAAAGAGATGGAACACACGCCCCTTCCGAAGGATGTTGTCTATGTGCCGTCCGTTGAGGAGCTTGAGGCGCTGCCGGAAGCAGCGGAAGTATGCAGGAAAGGATTCGGCGGGCTTCCGGTGCAGATCGGGTACTGTAATGGGGACAACCATAAGCTGAATGCCCTGGAGTATCACAGAAGCTCGGAGATCGATATTGCGGCGGATGATCTGATCCTGCTCCTGGGATGTCAGCAGGATATTGAACAGGGAGATATCTATGATACGTCCAGGGTGGAAGCATTCCTGGTGCCGGCGGGAACGGCGGTGGAGCTGTACGCAACGACTCTTCACTATGCGCCGTGCAGCGCAAAGGAAGGCGGCTTCCGCTGCGTTATCATTCTGCCGAAGGGAACCAATGAGGAACTGCCCTTCCGGCCAGCTGCAGAGGGAGAGAACCGTCTGCTGACCGCGGTCAATAAATGGCTGATCGCCCATGAGGAAGCCGGGATCGAAGGCGCGTTCTGCGGGCTGAAGGGTGAGAATATCATGGTTTGATGAGGTACGGGAACCCGGAAATGTGAGGATTTGTAAAGGCATTTTCCAGAAGCGGCACGTATGACAGAAAATGTGATAAAGCCAATTTGTATTGAGGAACTTATTTGTACTATATTTTTAAGAAAGCGAGGATAAGAAAATGAACAACATGCCGGAATTAAAGATTGGAGTCGTAGCAGTGAGCAGAGACTGTTTCCCGGAGAGCCTGTCTGTGAATCGGAGGAAGGCGCTGATCGATGCGTACACGAAAAAATACGGTGAGGGAACTGTCTATGAATGTCCCGTATGTATCGTAGAGAGCGAGATCCACATGGTACAGGCTCTGGAGGATATTAAGAAAGCGGGATGCAACGCGCTTGTAGTATATCTTGGAAACTTCGGACCGGAGATCTCAGAGACACTGCTGGCAAAGCATTTCGAAGGACCGAAGATGTTTATCGCTGCGGCAGAGGAGACACAGAACGATCTGGTGCAGGGCAGAGGCGACGCTTACTGCGGTATGCTCAATGCAAGCTATAACCTGAAGCTGCGCAATGTGAAGGCGTACATTCCGGAGTACCCGGTAGGGACTGCGGAGGAATGTGCGGATATGATCCATGAGTTTGAACCCATCGCAAGAGCTGTCGTGGGCCTGAACAGTCTGAAGATCATCAGCTTCGGACCCCGCCCGCTGAACTTCCTTGCCTGCAATGCTCCTATCCAGCAGCTATACAATATCGGAGTTGAGATTGAGGAAAATTCAGAGCTTGATCTGTTTGAAGCATTTAATAAACATGAGGGAGACGAGAGAATCCCGGGTATCGTAAAAGAGATGGAAGAGGAGCTTGGCGCGGGCAATAAGAAGCCGGAGATCCTGTCCAAACTGGCTCAGTATGAACTGACGCTGAAAGACTGGATCGAGGAACACAGAGGATACAGGAAATACGTTGCCATCGCCGGAAAGTGCTGGCCTGCATTCCAGACACAGTTCGGATTCGTTCCCTGCTATGTGAACAGCCGGCTGACGGCCCAGGGCATTCCGGTATCCTGTGAGGTGGATATCTACGGCGCACTGAGCGAGTTTATCGGAACTGTTGTAAGCCAGGATACGGTAACACTTCTGGACATCAACAATACAGTTCCGGCAGATATGTACAAAGAGAGTATCGAAGGAAAGTTCCCGTATACTCACAAGGATACATTTATGGGATTCCACTGCGGCAATACCGCTTCCGGCAAGCTGTCCTTCTGTGAGATGAAGTATCAGATGATCATGGCAAGGAATCTTCCGGAAGAAGTGACACAGGGAACCCTGGAGGGAGATATCGTTCCGGGAGATATTACATTCTATCGTCTGCAGAGTACGGCCGATAACAAGCTCCGGGCGTATGTGGCACAGGGTGAGGTGCTTCCGGTTGCGACGAAGTCCTTTGGATCCATCGGCGTATTTGCAATTCCGGAGATGGGAAGATTCTACCGTCATGTGCTCATCGAGAAGAACTACCCGCATCACGGCGCAGTGGCCTTCGGACACTTTGGAAAAGAACTGTTTGAAGTGTTCAAGTACATCGGCGTTCCGGTAGATGAGATCGGGTATAATCAGCCGAAGGGCGTGAGATATCCGACAGAAAATCCCTGGAGTTAATATTTGGGGACGTAGTAAAATTGAAATTCACTACGTCCCTAATTGAAGTTTGCCCTGTCCCTTTTTGAAAATCACCTTGTCCCTACTGGAAAAATAAACAAAAATTCTTCGAATTTTCGCTCGTTTCTGCGTGAAATTTGTGCATGTTTTTAGAGGGGGACAGGGCAAAATCCGAAAAGGGACAGGGCTGTTTTCAAAAAGGGACGTAGCTAAATTCAATTTCACTACGTCCCAAAAAGGAGGAGATGAAATGTTTTTTATCGGAGTGGACCTTGGTACATCAGCGGTGAAACTGCTGCTGATGGATGAAAACGGAAAGATCGAGAAGATCGTTTCCAAGGAATATCCGCTGTATTTCCCACATCCCGGCTGGTCGGAGCAGAAGCCGGAGGACTGGTTCGGGCAGACGATGGACGGGCTGAAGGAACTGACTGCGGACTGCAGGAAAGACCAGGTGATGGGGATCAGCTTCGGCGGACAGATGCACGGGCTGGTGGCGCTGGACGAGAAGGACGAGGTGATCCGGCCGGCCATTCTCTGGAACGACGGACGGACCGGGAAACAGACGGATTACCTGAACAGCGTCATCGGGAAGGAAAAGCTGTCGGAATATACGGCCAATATTGCGTTTGCCGGCTTTACCGCGCCGAAGATCCTGTGGATGAAAGAGAATGAGCCGGAGAATTTCGCCCGGATCCGGAAGATCATGCTGCCGAAGGACTATCTGGCATACCGACTTTCCGGCGTTTTCTGTACAGAATACTCGGACGCGTCGGGGATGCTGCTGCTTGATGTGGAGCACAAGTGCTGGTCCCGGGAAATGATGGAAATCTGCGGGATCACTGAGGAACAGCTGCCCAGGCTCTATGAGAGCTGGGAGCCAGTGGGGACTCTGAAGCCGGAGATCGCAGCGGAACTGGGGCTTTCCGCAGATGTGAAAGTCATTGCCGGAGCGGGAGACAATGCTGCGGCAGCTGTGGGGACCGGGACAGTAGGAGACGGTGGCTGCAACATTTCTCTTGGTACATCGGGGACACTTTTTATCTCCAGCGGGAAGTTCGGTGTGGATGAAAACAATGCCCTTCACTCCTTTGCTCATGCGGACGGACACTATCATCTCATGGGATGTATGCTCAGCGCTGCATCCTGCAACAAATGGTGGATGGACGATATTATAAAAACAAAGGCATATCAGGAGGAGCAGGCGGGAATCAGCGGCCTGGGAGAGAACCATGTGTTTTTCCTGCCGTACCTGATGGGAGAGCGCTCGCCCCACAATGATCCGGACGCCAGGGCTGCGTTCATCGGAATGAGCATGGATACTACACGAGAGGATATGACGCTTGCGGTGTTGGAAGGTGTGGCGTTCGGTCTGAGAGATTCTCTGGAAGTGGCCCGGAGTATTGGACTGGCTCCGGAGCGGACCAAGATCTGCGGAGGCGGAGCGAAGAGTCCTCTGTGGAGGAAGATCATCGCTAATGTGATGAATATGAAAGTGGACATCATCGAGAGCGAGGAAGGACCGGGATACGGCGCGGCTATCCTGGCAGCTGTGGGCTGCGGAGTATATGATTCTGTAGAGGAAGCGGCAGGGAAGCTGGTAAAGGTGATCGCTACGGAGGAGCCGGACCCGGAGCTGGTGCAGAAATACGAGGAGAGATATCAGAAGTTCCGGAAACTGTATCCGGTGCTGAAGGATTTTTATCAGGAAAATTAAATACAGATCGGTATGAACAGCCGGATGAGGCAGACCCAGTAAATGCCCCAGCAGTTTCCTTTTCTCCTGTCGGAGAGGACTGCCGGGGAGGGTCAGTCTCACCCGGCGTTTTTTGTGGCGCTATGTGTCTGTTTTGTTCCACTTCGAGCGAAAGCGTGGGTGCCGAAGCAATACCGCTTGGTAGGATGGACATCTGGGAATGGCGGGAGCATTAACTATTCCGGAAAAGTCCGCCGGTATTATGGAAAATGATAGAGAATTGCGGTAAGATATCCGAAGAACAGTACAATATGAAAGAGACAGGATGAGGTAGACGATGGATAAGAAGACATATTTTGAACGGCAGAGAAACCGGTATGAGGCAGGGGAACTGAAATGGTGCGCCGGCCGGGCGGAGGAACTGTGGCCGGAGGAGGCTGAGCACATACGGAGAGTAGCAGACGAAGTAACCCGCCTGGAGTTTATCTTTGACCTTCCATGGGACATGGAGCAGACCGCAGAAGTTGAGAAATTCCGGTATCCGGTGGAATGGACCCGGATGCCTGCGGAGGATCCGGAATTTGTCTATCAGATGAACCGGCACCGGTATCTGATCTGTCTCGGGCAGGCTTACGCCATGACCGGAGATGAGACCTATGCGGAGACATTTGTAAAGCTTCTGGAGGACTGGATCCGGAACGTTCCTTTGACAGAAGAGAGCCGCTTTACCACCTGGAGAGAGCTGGAGGCGGGACTGCGGGGCGAATACTGGACCAAGGCGGTCCTGTATTTTGAGGACAGCCAGGCCCTTACGGATCCGTTTATGGAGATGTTCACGGAAAGTCTGAGGATACACGGGGAATATCTGATGCAGTCGGACCGGGCGTTCCTGATCTCCAGCAACTGGGGCGTGATCTCCTACAGCGGACTTTTCCTCATTGGAGCGGCGCTGGGAGAGAAGCGGTACATGGAGACTGCGCTTGAGCGTCTGTGTGAGAATGCGAGAGTCCAGATCCTGCCGGACGGGGTACACTGGGAGCAGTCCTGTATGTATCACAATGAGGTGATGCACTGCTTCCTGGAGGTGATGAACGCACTGCAGTACAGCGGGGAAACGGTTCCCAGAGAAATCGAAGGAGCCGCGGCAGCCATGGCAGCGGCGGATGTGGCATGGATGAAGCCGGACGGATGTCAGCCGATGATGGGAGACAGCGATGAGACATGCGTAAAGGATATGCTGGCATTTGCGGCAGTGGTTCTTGCCAGAGCGGGACGGCCGGAGGCGGAGCAGCTGAAGGGCTGCGGGTATGACTGCCTGGATTATGAAAATATCTGGCAGCTGAAGAAGGACGGCTGCAGGATCTATGAGCAGATCCGGGGACGGCTTCCGGAGAAGAAGGACTTCTTCCTGGAGGAAAGCGGAAATTACATCCTGCGCACCGGGTGGGATGAGAACGCAAGGTATCTCCGGTTCCGCTGCGGCTGTCTGGGCGGCGGCCACGGACACAACGACCGGTTTCATGTAGATCTGGCGGACTGCGGAGAGGATATTCTGGTAGATGCGGGAAGATATCAGTACACCTATCATGAGGAGGGCCGGGTCTGGCTGAGAAGCGCCCATGCGCATAATTCGATCCTGGTGGATGGCCGCGACTATATGGAATATACCGATTCCTGGGGCAGCAGGAACACCATGCCGGAGATGCGGTTTCCGGCGGTTCAGAGAAACGGGATCACCTTGCTGGAAGGAGCGCATACCGGTTATTTCCAGGGCGGGAGTCATGTTCTTCTGAAGAGGCAGATCCTGGCGCTGCCCCAGGGGATCTTTGTCTTGGCGGACACTGCACTTACAGATGAGGTTCATACTTACAGCAGACTGTTCCACTTCAACAGCAGGGGCAGGGTGATGATCGAAGGCGGAGACCGAATTCAGTACCAGGGAGAAAGAGCGGCCGCCGGCATCCTGTTTCCGGATCAGGAAACGGAGCTCTCATATGTAAGCAGCCGAATGTCCAGACACTATAACTCGATCGAGGCCAATCCGGCTGTGAAGGCGGATATCAGGGCGGATGGGAGCAAGACGATGTTTGCCGTGGTCATCTGCGGAGCCGGCGGGGAAGAAAGGGTGAGAAAGATCCCGGTGGAAAATCCGGTTACCGGGCGGGTGCTGGAGGAAAAGGACGCGCAGGCTCTCGAGATCCAAAGCGGCGGCCATATTTATACGGCGGTATTCCGGACACAGGATCTGACGGGCCCCTGGGATCTGCTCCGCGCCGGAGCTTGTATGGGGATCGGACGGATCCTTGTCTCGGAAGATGGAAAGGAACCGACTGTTTTCGGATAAACACAGGACAGAAAAGTGAAAGGAAGCGTGAAGCAGGTATGAAAAACAGAAAATACATTCTCCCGGAAGAGGGAAGATTTTACAAGGCAAATCTCCACAGCCATACAACACTGTCAGACGGGCACCTGACGCCGGAGGAGTCCAAAGCGGCCTATCAGGCCCGGGGATATCAGATCATGGCTTTTACCGATCACAGAGTATACCGGGACCACAGCAGCCTGAATGACAGGGATTTCCTCACGATCCCTGCGGTGGAAGTGGATATCAATGAAGACTGTCCGGAGCGGATGAGCCCGACAGACAGGACGTATCATATCAATCTCTTTGACACGAAGCCGGAATATAAGAAAGAAGAAAAAGAAAAGGGAATCTGTCCGGAATGCCGTTACGGGGATATGGAGTATATCAACAATTATATCCGTGAGATGAATGAGATGGGGTTTCTGGTGTGTTATAACCATCCATACTGGTCCATGCAGACTCTGGATGATTTCCGCGGGCTGGAAGGGCTGTTCGCAATGGAGATCTTTAACTACGGCTGTGAGCATGACGGCATGTATGGATATAATCCGCAGGCATATGACGAGATGCTCCGTCTGGGGAAGAGGATCTTCTGTCTTGCAACAGACGATAACCACAACAGCGTCCCTCTGGATCATCCGTTCAGTGATTCCTTCGGCGGTTTTACCATGATCAAAGCCACGGAGCTTACATTGGAAGCGGTCATGGATGCGCTGAAGAAAGGAAACTTCTACAGCTCTATGGGACCGGAGATCCGGGAAATGTATATCGAGGATGATGAACTGGTGGTCCGGACCGGTCCGGTCCGCAGGATCTATGTGGTGACAGCCGGAAGAGACTGTCTCCGAAAGGCAGCTGCCCCCGGAGAAGTGCTGCAGGAAGCTCGGTTCCCGCTTTCCGGCCGGGAAGGATATATCAGAGTCCGGATCGAAGACGGACAGGGAAAATATGCGGACAGCAATGCATATTTCCTGTAAGAGGACAGGACAATGGAGAAAAAAATCTTAGTAGTTGAGGATGACTGGGAATTGAATCAGAGCATCTGCTACATGCTGGATAAGGAAGGCTATGATGTCTTGGCTGCCGGTTCTCTGGCGGAGGCTGAAAAGATATATAAGGAGAAGGGAGCGGATCTGATCCTTTTGGATGTCAATCTGCCGGACGGAGAGGGGTTCGCTTTCTGCCGCCGGATCCGGGAGGATGCATCGGTTCCGGTGGTGTTTCTGACCGCCCGTGATCTGGAGGAGGACGCACTGCGGGGATATGAGCTGGGAGCGGAGGATTACGTGACCAAGCCCTTCTCCATGAAGATCCTGATGAAAAAGATCGGCGTGATCCTGAAACGTTCCGGAGATGAAGCAGGAGAATCGGGAAATGTGTATGACGACGGGTATCTGAGGATCGATTTTGCCAGAGCCAGGGTGGAAAAGGACGGAACGGACTGTATGGTCACGCCTACGGAATACCGGATCCTTCAGGAGTTTATCGCACATAAGGGACAGCTGCTGACCTATCAGGTGCTTCTGGAACGTCTGTGGGACGGGGGCAGCCAGTTTGTGGATAAACATGCGCTGGCGGTGAATATCAACCGTCTCAGGAACAAGATCGAGAATGAGGAACACAGATATATTTCCAATGTATACGGGATGGGATATCAATGGCTTGGATGATACTGATCACGATCTGCGCTGTGGCGTGGGCGGCGGCTGCAACGTGGAAGATGAGAAAGCTGAAAAAGGATGTCTATGATTTCGCCGATGCGGTGGAAGGACAGCTGGACGCGCTTGCGTCAGGAAAGGAGCCGGAAGGTGCGCTTGATATGGAGGATTCGCTTACCGGGAGGATCAGCGAGAAACTGAGCCGGATCAGCCATATCATGGAGCGGAGAGCGCAGGAGAGCAGCCAGGAGAAGCAGCAGGTCCAGGAACTGATCGCGGATATCTCCCATCAGACAAGGACGCCTCTGGCCAATCAGAAGATCTGCCTCGAGATCCTGAGAGACGAACTCCAGACCTTACAGGAGTCAGGAGAAACAGTCCAAAGCGCGCTGGAATTTCTGGACCGGCTGGAGCATCAGACGGATAAGCTGGATTTCCTTCTGGAAAGTCTTGTGAAAATGTCGCGGCTGGAGACCGGGATCATACAGATCAGCAAGGAGAACCAGGATCTGCGCCCTGCGCTTGAGCGGGCGCTGTCCGCCGCCGTGCCGGCTGCTTCTGCGAAAGGGATCCGGCTGACGGCAGAGATCGGGGAAGACGGGATCTTCCTTCCCCACGATGGGAAATGGACGGAAGAAGCCGTGTATAATCTGTTGGACAACGGGGTGAAATATACACCGGAGGGCGGACAGGTCAGCCTGGAAGTTCGGCAGGGAGAACTGTTTACGGAGATCCATGTCAGAGACACGGGAAAAGGGATCACGCAGGAACGGCAGGCGCAGGTGTTCACCCGGTTTTACCGGGAGCCGGAGGTTCATGACCAGAATGGAATCGGGATCGGTCTGTATCTGACCCGGAAGATCGCAGAGCTGCAGAAGGGATATGTGGAGGTGCGGTCTGTGCCCGGTGAGGGTTCGGACTTCTGTATCAGTCTGCCCAATGCCCCGGTATAAAACGGGGCTATAAGGTCAGAAACGGAAAATCACAGTTCTGTGATAATCTCAGATTGAGACCGGTTTGTGATTTTCAGGAGGTATCCTGAGATCACAAGGAGGTAAGATACATGGATTTCTATGTTGTGAAAACAGAAGGACTGAAAAAATATTACAAGCTGGGGAGTAATACGGTAAAGGCACTGGACGGTGTGGATTTTATCGTGAAGGAGAGGGAGTTCGTAGCCATCATCGGCAGATCCGGCAGTGGAAAGAGTACCCTGCTCCATATGATCGGCGGGCTGGATGTGCCGACGGCAGGAGAGGTATACGTGGATGGGAGACGTCTCTCGGACATGAACCGTGAGCAGCTGACCGTGTTCCGGAGGAGACGGGCGGTGTTCATCCTGACAGCGGCATTTACCGCCCTGACTATCTATGCCGGCAGCAGGAAACCTGTGAAGAAGGCGGTTTCCGTTTCCCCGGTGGAGGCGACAGGGTACCGGGGCACATACGACAGGAGCGGATACCGGAAGACCAGAAGGGGAAAGATATTCCCCCGCATGGCCCTGGAGCAGCTGACCAGGGACAAGAAGAGATCGGCGGTCATCATGGCTTCCCTGGCAGCAGGCATGTCGGTGTTCCTCTGCCTGGTGACCCTGCTGGAAAGCGAAGGCGCCAGAAGCTATGTATATATTTACCGGGACGCGGATATGGTCCTGACAAATGATACTCTGAACATGGATGAAAAGGACGGGTGGAAACAGCTGATGGACGGGGATTTTCTGGAGAAGGCTGAGACCGTGGAAGGTGTGCGCGAGGCGGATCCGCTGCTGTGCGCGGAGGTCATGGTCCCGTGGGAGCCGGACTTTGTGGAAAAGTGGCTGGAAGAATTCTTCGCCATGTGGATGTACGCTCCCTATGAGGATTACCGGGGAAAATATCAGGAGCACCCGGAAGATTACAGTACGTTCCTGATCGGGATCAACGAGTCAGACTTTGACTACATGCAGGAAAATATGGATATTGCTGTGAATAAAGAGGATTTCCTGGCGGGGAAGACATGCGTACTCTACCGGAACAGCCTGGATTTCACATCCGAACAGCTGAAAGGGACGAAAGTGATCTGCGCGCTGCCGGATGATCTCGGAGAGACAAGGACATTTACCATAGCGGGACTGACAGACGAGAGCTACTACAGCGGCGCGGGCAGCATCTTCCCTCCGGTCATCATCGTCAGTGACAAGGTCATGCGGGACTATATTGCAGATCCCTATGTGGCAAAGCTCAGCCTGTTCTACGATGAGACCTATGATGAGGCGGCGGAGCAGGAGCTGATCAGTCTGATGGAAAGCAGTCCTGATGCAAATGACTTTTCCTGTTCCTCCAGGCTGGAGGCCAAGGAAAATGTGGAAAAGGCGCAGGGGAATATGATGGAAGTGGGAATAGGGATCGCATTGATCCTGGCTCTGATCAGCCTTATGAACTATATCAACACTGTCACGGGAAATATACAGAACCGGCAGAATGAGCTGGCCGTGCTGGAAAGTATCGGAATGACGGACCGGCAGCGGAACCGGATGCTGGTGCTGGAAGGACTGTTCTTCGCCATGGGATCCCTGGTGATCACAGGCACCGTCGGGCTGGGGGTGACCTATGTGATCTACCAGGCTCTGAACTACATGGGCGCGCCCTTTGTGGTGCCGGTGTGGCCGGTTGTGGGGATGGCGGTACTGGTAACTGTAGTCTGCATCCTGATTCCGCTTGCTGCAGGGAACCGGATGGTGCACAGGGGCAGCGTGGTGGAGAGACTGAGAGAATCCGGGCAATGAAGAAATGAAAGGATACAGGTAGAAAACAGATATGAAGATCGCAGTTTTATCGGATACCCACGGGCTGCTCCGGCAGGAAGTGATCCGCCTGATCGGAGAGAGCGACGCGGTGATCCACGGAGGGGACATCAATTCACAGAAGATCATTGACGAGATGAAAGCAGCGGCAAAGCCGGGGACGCCCTTTTATATTGTAAGGGGCAATAATGACAAGGAGTGGGCAGAGTACCTGCCCCATCATCTGGAGTTTACGCTGGCGGAACTTCGCTTCTATGTTGTTCATAATAAAAAAGAGCTTCCGGAAGATCTGGGGGACCGACAGATCATCATCTTCGGGCACTCCCATAAATATCTGGAAGAGGAGAGGGACAGCCGTCTCTGGCTCAATCCCGGCAGCTGCGGGAGGCGGCGGTTCAATCAGGATATCACTATGGCGGTACTTGAGATCCGGGAGGATGAAGAGACATGCACGGAATCCGGAGATGAGACGCCTGTATGGAGCGTGGAGCGGATCGATATCCCTCATGAGAAAGGAGCCGGCAGACCGGCGGACAGATCAGCAGACCGCCCGGGAGAATGCCAGGAAAGTTCATCGGGGAAGAGTGAAGAGGACAGGGACGTCCGTATTCCGGATGGAGATCTGCTGGGTGTGATCACGAAGATACTCCGGAGGATGGATAAGGGGCAGCAGGTCGGGAAGATCGCTGCGGACATGGGACTGGATCAGAAATTTGTAGAGCAAGTCTGTCGGATACGGGTCACTCATCCCGGGGTGACGGCGCATGGGATACTGGATAAGATGGAGGTTAACAGAACGGGGAGGTAATTACTGTTCATGTTCCACTTTCTATGCTATGATAGTCCCATGCGAAAGGAGACATCATGGCTGAGATTTTATTAGTTGAGGACGAGGAGAGCGTCAACAGAGGAATATTCAGATATCTCTTTCCTATATCCTGAGCAGGAATGTAAAGAGAGAGTCGATCGTGGAGAGGATACGGTATCAGGAGTAGATTGCAAAGGAAAAGCACCGGGGCGGCGGCTCCGGTGCTTTTGTCCCATTATATATCAGATCGTATCCAGAATGTCCTTATATCTTTCCAGTACTTTCTCTTTCATTATCTCAAAAGCCGGAATGTATCTTTTTAGGATCATACCGACAAGCCGTCTTGCTGCTTCACCGTCATATATATGGGTCATGTCATTTCTTGATTTCAGCATATCGAGCCAGATATCTTCGTCTATAAAGTCATAGACAGAATATGCGGCTTTCAATATTTCTCTGGGAGATCCTGAATTAGCCGCGCTTTTGCCTTCATAGCGCAGAAGTGTCTTTAAGACTTTCCAACTTAGTTCAAACTGGATAAAAAACTTATCAATAATTCCGCTGATGACAAATTCATTCTCAAGATCCTCGTTTTCAGCTTTTTCCAGAACATTTAAATTAGAAATAAAATTATCAAATTTTTTCATATAGAATTATTCCTTCCCGCTTTATTGATTCCAGAAATTTTCCCGGCTGTGTATGTGCCAGATCAACAATATCAAATTCAAGCAGTGTAGACGTCGAATCCTTTACTTCGATCATAAAATCAGTAATTCTTCCGCCTTCCACTGCCAAATCTATATCGCTCGCTCTGTGGAAATCTCCCCGTGCTCTTGAACCAAATAAAATGACTTTCTGTATCTCATATATCTGGGCAAGCGCTTTTATCTCGTCTATAACAACCGGTTTAATTCCGGTTTTCTTCAGATCCTGCATATTGATCACCCATGAAAAGGATACCATTATCAAATGTCTTTCGCAAGCAGATTATTTTTCAGTACCATCGAGGATTTTAGTATAGCAAATTCAATCTTTTTTACGTATGAATTTCATAAAATAATTCCAGTCTTCCCGGCTTAGATAATGAGTCCCGGATCTCATATGATATCCGATATCGCCGTCTGTAAAACAATCTCCCGGAACAGGCAGTCTGTCCGGATGGATAAAGCCGTTCCGCCCCATTTCCTGATAGTATCTGCCGGCGGCAATACAGGAGAGATATTCATTTTCCGGGCATGCCCAGAGATCCTCAGAGGCGCTGGCTACGTATACATGCCGGGGCGCAGACGCGGCCAGGAGAAAGTGCTGGTCAAACGGCAGATCTTCTTCATGTCCTGCATACTTTTTATACGCTTCGCAGAACCAGTATGGGTAAGTAGTGCAGATATCACGGATCGTTTCGCCTGCTTTCTCCCGGGACAATGCGGCACCGCTGCAGCCGGAGTCATTGGAAAAACTGCAGAAGAAACGCTGGTCCAGAGCTCCTGTGAGGAGAGCGGTCTTCCCCAGACGGGAATGTCCTACGATGCTGATGTGTTCCGTATCCAGGAAGGGCAGCGTTACGGCATAATCCATAACCCGCATCGCCGCCCAGGCCCACAGGCCGATCTTTCCGCACTGACTGGAGGTTCTCTTCCCGTCAGGATACACCATTCCGGCCAGCCCGTTGGTAAAATCTCCGTCATCCGTGGAAATATCCTGATAACAGAAGGTCAGTGCCGCAAATCCATTGTCAAGGATCTCCTCTGCCGGGAAATATCGGTCGGGAACCAGATCTCTGAAATTGATCAGGATAAAGCATGGGACTGGTTTCTCTATCTTAGACGGATACATCAGGGAAACCGGAAAGGAAAAAACTCCGTGTCCGGTATCGCAGTTTATCTTCAGCTTTTTCAGAATTGCTTTGCCTGCACAGAAGTTGTTTTCCTCTGTTTCTGTATTCACTGTCATGCCTGCAGGCGGATCCGGCAGAAAGCCGTATTCTTCGGACAGAAGAAGGTGCAGAATCTCGGTCCTGTCCATTCCTTCCGGAGAAGGAAGCTGTTCCAGTGATTTTTGATTCATAATGTTCACCCCATTTCGATTTATCTGTTATCGGTATTCTATCACCTGTGGCAGGCAGGGGCAAGAAGGATCTGCAGGTCCGGGAAATAGAAATCCTGCATAGTGATTTCGGCATGTTTTTTATACTTTTTAGAAAAAATTTACAAAAAACAGAACGCACTCTGTTTTTCGTTGACTTTCTTAGATTTTGAGTTATAATAAATACGAATTGAAAACTAATGCGAAGAACAGGACAGGACTTCCCGGACAGTCATGCTTTCAGAGAGTCTCCGGCAGGTGTGAGGAGGCAGCAGAGTCAGGGCAGTTATCACCTGCGAGCAGTCGGGGCGAAACATATGTGGAGGTTTCCCGCAGAGTCGGACAGGACTCTGCGTATATCAGTAGCCCGGACCGGAATTCCACCGTTAGAGGGAAACCTGTTAATCCGGGAAGGCACGGGCTGACACCGGACGATGGGGCTGAGAGACCGGTAATACCGGTAACAGGAGTGGTAACGCGGAAAGATATTTCGTCTTCTGGCAGAGAGATCTGCCGGGAGACTTTTTTTATTCATATTTTGTTGGACTGTCTTCCACTTTTCCGTTTGCGGAACTTTGCTCATCTTTGTATTCCTTTATTTCAATTCACAGTGCAAAAGCAAAAAAAGGAGAGTAGAGAATCATGAACACACTTGTAATCGTATTGATCGCCGCTGTGTGTCTGATCGCAGCCTACACGCTGTATGGACGGTGGCTTGCAAAGAAATGGGGCATCGATCCCAAGGCAAAGACACCTGCGGTATTACACAATGACGGGCAGGACTATGTACCTACAGACGGATGGACCGTATTCGCCCATCAGTTTTCATCCATTGCCGGAGCAGGCCCGGTCACCGGAGCAATCCAGGCGGCGGCTTTCGGATGGCTGCCGGTTTTACTTTGGATCATTCTGGGCGGTATCTTCTTCGGAGCGGTAACAGACTTCGGAGCGCTCTATGCCAGCGTGAAGAACGACGGAAAGTCCATGGGACTTCTGATTGAGAAATATATCGGAAAAGCAGGTCGTAAGCTGTTCCTCGGATTCTGCTGGCTGTTCTGCCTGATCGTTATCGCAGCTTTTGCTGATATGGTGGCAGATACATTTAACGCATATGTTGTGACAGACGGCGTCCAGACACTTTCTGAAAATGCTACGGTAAATGGAGCGGCAGGAAGCATTTCCCTGTTCTTCATCCTGTTTGCAGTCGTTTTCGGAGTAGTGCAGCATAAACTGAAACTGACCGGATGGAAAGAGATCGTATTCGGACTTGTATGCACAGTGCTGGCCTTTGTATTCGGTATGAATTTCCCGGTGATCCTGGGCAAAGACATGTGGGTATACATTGCATTTATCTATATCTTCCTGGCGGCAGTGCTTCCTATGTGGTTCGTTATGCAGCCAAGAGATTTCATGTCCACGTTTATGTTTATCGGAATGATCGCAGGCGCGGTACTTGGACTGATCTTCGCACATCCGGATATGAACCTTCCGGCATTTACCGGATTCCAGAATGAGAGTCTGGGGACCCTGTTCCCGATCCTGTTCGTAACGGTTGCCTGCGGTGCGGTATCAGGATTCCACAGCCTGGTATCTTCCGGTACTTCGTCCAAGACAATCTCCAATGAGAAGGACATGCTGAAAGTCGGATACGGCGCAATGGTTCTTGAAAGTCTCCTGGCTGTCATCGCCCTCTGTGTAGCAGGCGCTGCAGCTGGAGCAGACGGAACCGCAGCAGTGGGAACTCCGTTCCAGATCTTCTCATCAGGCGTTGCCGGATTCCTTGAGATGTTCGGTATTCCGGTTTATGTGGCACAGAGCTTTATGACCATGTGTGTGTCCGCTCTGGCATTTACCACTCTGGACTCTGTTGCCCGGATCGGACGTATGTCCTTCCAGGAGTTGTTCAGTGTTGATGATATGGAGCATGCAGAAGGATGGAGAAAAGTTCTCTGCAACAAATATTTCGCAACAGTGATCACACTGGTATTCGGCTACATCCTGACACAGGTAGGCTACTCGAATATCTGGCCGCTGTTCGGAAGCGCGAATCAGCTGCTGAGCGCACTTGTCCTGATCACCTTGTGCGTATTCCTGAAGGTGACAGGAAGAGAGCTTAGAACACTGGTTCCGCCTTTTGTGATCATGCTGATCGTGACATTTACCGCACTGGTACAGAGATTCATCTCTCTGGTCAACGCATTCACAGCGGGAACAGGCGTATTCATGGTCGAAGGCCTGCAGCTGATCGTTGCTGTACTGCTGATGGTGCTTGGCGTGACGATCGTAGTTACTTCCGGGAAAGAGCTTATTAAGAAGAAAGCCGGACAGAACTAAGGCATCGGTAAGACAGAATGATAATTAGATAAAAATGGCGTCCTGAAAAGGGGCACCGACAGATTTGGGTTTGGCAGAAGGCCGGCACTGGTGGAAGAAGATATGAGATTCCCTCCGGTGCCGGTCTTTTGGCATTTTCGGTGATTCTGAAAAATAAAGTCTACTTTAATTCCCATTGGAAATATGATAACATTCGGACTGTGTACAGTATATGGATCTGCATGAACGCACCGGATTATATCAGATGTGGGATGACTCCCGCCTCTATAGGCGGTGAGTGACAAATCAGTATCAGTGGCGGGTGTCAATCCCCCATCTGATATACGCTCCGCGAGGCTGCGCAGGGATTCGGAGATGTATTATG
>DXCZ01000022.1 GCA_019115765.1 Candidatus Mediterraneibacter stercoripullorum
GTTCAGGCTGAGCACATATGGGATCGATGAGATCGGGGATGTGCCCAGATCCGCCTTAGTGATCAGGCTGACGCCCAGTGAATTGATGAAAAGCCCGATCAGAAATACAATATATCGTTTTAGTTTTTCCATATTTGGATCAATCCTTTCTTGAAGAGATATTCTCATAGACCCGCAGCATCAGATCCATGAATGTTTTCCGTTCTGTTTCGGAAATGCCGCGGAATGCTTCTTCCTCCATCCCGGAGAATGCTTCTGTCACCGGCTTAAGCTGTTCTTTTCCTTTTCCAGTCAGAAAAACATAGAGACTGCGGCGGTTCCCGTTCAGCATGCGCCGCTCCACAAGTCCGGCGTCTTCCATGCGGTTCAGGATCGTGGTGAGCGTGCCCGGCTCGATATGGCATCCCCGGGCAATGTCTTTCTGCCCGGCGCCGTCGTGATCTTTCAGGTAGTCAAGCACTTTTGGCTGCCCGATCGTCAGACCGGTGTCTTTCAGCCGGTTGAGAAGTTCCTTCTGAAATATAGAATGTTCCGCCATGATCAGATAGTGAAATGAGTGGGACATCGTGTCATCTCCTTTGCGGCAGCGTCCATGGCTGCGGATTAAATCTTGATAATAATTTGAATAAAAATAATTTGAATTCAAACAATAAGATTATAGAAGTGGTGCGGGAAGTTGTCAAGAAGTATCCTGATGAAAATTAGTGCCGGGAAAATTAGTGCAGGAAAAGCAGTGACATCGGATGCCGGGTCTGGCATAATGGGAGCAGGAGGAGAAATGCGTATGGATACGATCATTATTTACGGAAGCTGTTACGGGACAACGAAAATTTACGCAGAAGCGCTGGCAGAGCGGATGGGACTGCATGCAGTGCCTTATGACAGGGCGGGAAATCTGGGCGGATATCAGAAGATCATCTATCTGGGGGGACTCTATGCGGGCAGCGTTAAGGGGCTGGCAAAGACAGTGAGGAAGATTGATCCCACGGCCTGCCGGCGTTTTACAGTGATCACAGTGGGGCTGGCTGGTCCGGAGGATGAAAAATATGTGAGGAATATCAGGACGTCCGCGGGGAGGCAGATACCGGAAACGCTGAGGGAAAAGTCGGAATTCTATCATCTGAGAGGCGGCATCGACTACGCGCGGCTGAATTTCATGCACCGGACCTTGATGAAACTGCTCTACGATCAGGTGAAAAAGAAGCCCTTGGAAGATCAGGGCGCAGAAACAAGAGCTATAATCGAGACTTATGGGAAGAAAGTGGATTTTATGGATATGGGACGGCTGGATGATCTGGCAAGACGGCTGGGATGAAAGCGGATCAATGAGGATCGGATCAATAATCTCAGGAATCGGGAGAGGTTTCCAGAAGCGGGAAGGGGGATTCGTATGTTTTTTAAAAGAGAGGTTCTGCTCACCTGGGATCTGAATGAGTATCATGTCTATGTGGCGGGGAAGGATTATGACAGGGCGATGAGGATTCTGCAGGGCGAAAACTGAAGCGGAATATATTATAAAAGTGCGGTTGGAGGAAAGTTAAATGGCTGTTAATATTGTATTGGCATATGATTCTGTTGACGAAGTGTGCGGACTTTTCTCAGAATATACAGATATGCTGATAAACGGCGATCCGGAATTTAGAGAATATCTTGAGATACAGAATTATGATGAGGAGTTAAACCATCTTGAGACAAAATATGGTCTGCCGGATGGACGGCTGTATCTGGCGTACTATGATGGCAGACCAGCGGGATGCATCGGCCTGAAGAAGCTGGATTCCCTGAACTGTGAGATGAAAAGACTTTATGTAAGACCAGAGTTCAGAGGGATGCATATCGGCGGGCTGCTGATACAAAGAATTATAGATGATGCAAAAGAAATCGGATATAAGCATATGCTTTTGGATACACTGCCTTTTTTAGAAAGCGCGGTGCACATATATAAGAAATGGGGATTTTATGAGATTTCAAGCTATAATGACAGCCCGATGGAATCATCAATTTATATGAGGTTGGATTTAGATGATGGTACAATGGACAGTGGCAGAGCGGCTTCAGCGGATAAGGATCAGCCACAGGTGCTGTCCGTAAATGGAAAAGACTACTGCATCCTGAAACTTCTCGGCAAGGGAAAGGGCGGCTATTCCTATCTTGCTGAGAGAGACGGCAGAAGAGTGGTGCTCAAACAGATCCACCATGAACCCTGCGACTATTATCAGTTTGGAAACAAAATCGAGGCAGAGATCCGGGATTATGACCGCCTGAAAAGGATTGGCATTCCGCTTCCCAAGATGCTGGACGTTGACAAAGACAATGAACGGATCATTAAAGAGTATATAGACGGAGATACGGTTTACCAAATGGTCCTGGAGGACAGACTTCCGGAAACCTGCCTGGAGCAGGTGAAAGCAATGTGCGGTCTGCTTTATGCCGCGAATACAAATATCGACTATTTCCCCACAAATTTTATTCTGCAGGCCGGCACGCTGTATTATGTGGATTATGAGTGCAATGAGTATATGGAGGAATGGAATTTTGAAAACTGGGGAGTGAAATACTGGTCCAAAACACCGGAATTCCTTAAAGATGCTGAGGAACGTTGCTTAGTCGAAGAAGGGGAGAGCGGTCTGTGCAGGATGTCATGGGCCGGAAGACCTATCACCAGGTGATGACAGAACTTTCTCCGGACGAATGGGTTTATGGAGATCTGATGACTTATGTGATCACGCACCGCGAAGAAACGTCTACTGAGAAAATCAGATTTGTTCATAAAGTGCCTTCAGATTTGATTCGGAATCTGAAAGAGACGAAGGGAAAAGATATCTGGATCTGCGGCGGCGCAAGTATTGCTGAGCAGCTGATGCAGGAGGGCATGATCGACAGGTTCTATATTTCGGTTATTCCCGTTCTTTTGGGAGCAGGCGTCAGACTGTTCGGTGAGCTCCCGGGGGAACTGGGATTAAGACTTATGGAGACAAGAAATTACAATGGGATTGTGGAACTCAGATACGAAAGGCGCTAAAATATGAATGAAATAAAGGTATTGCAGGGAGCAGGCTGAAAAACAGTGGAGGATAGGAATGGAAATAGATCTGAGCAAATTCAAATGGACAAGGGAACCGGAAAGCTTCGTCATCCAAGATGGAGTGATAGAGATCACAACAAAGCCACACACGGACCTGTGGCAGAGGACTTACTATCACTTCCGCAATGACAATGCCCCGGTATTTCAGATGGAGACAGAGGAACAGTATTTCAGCTTTATCGTAAAGACAGATTTCCGGGAAAGCCATCACAGGTTTGACCAGTGCGGCATCGTGATGTACCTGGACAGTGAGAACTGGCTGAAAGGGTCAGTGGAATATGAGAATGAAGAGTATCAGCACTTGGGAAGCGTTGTCACGAATCAGGGGTATTCGGACTGGGCGACCACGGTGATAGACGCCTCAGTTAAATCCATGTGGTACCGCTTCAGCCGCAGAGAGGATGACTACTGTATTGAGTGCTCTTCGGACGGGATACGTTTTCAGCAGATGAGGATCTGCCACATGCAGAAGGGGGACGGGAAGATCCGGTTCGGCATCTATGCCTGCTCGCCGGAGGCTTCTTCATTTAAGGCGGTGTTTTCTGAAATGAAACTGACAGAGTGCCAGTGGAAGGCGCATGACGGCCAGCAGCCGGACGGGTAAGTATGGCAAAAGGAGATAAATAAATGATCATCGAAGGAAACCAGAAAGAGCTTGATGCAATGAAAGAATTCCACAAAGGAAACCGGCAGGAGGGATTGAGACTTCAGGAAGAATTTGCAGCTCAGTTCCGTGAGGAATACAAGGACAAAGATCACTGTCCCTGTCAGAAAGCCTGCCGTTATCACGG
>DXCZ01000023.1 GCA_019115765.1 Candidatus Mediterraneibacter stercoripullorum
TAGCAAAATCCTGTGCCAGTACTGCTCCTAATGAAACACCGACAATGTGTACTTTTTCAATATTTTCTACTTTTAAGATGTCGAATATCCATTCTGACATCTTATCTATGCCATCTCCTTTTTTGGTATCCCTTGACTGCCCATGACCAATAATATCAATAGTCAAAATATTATATTTGTTATGAAAATACTCAAACTGTGATTTGAACATATTATGATTAACAAAAGCGGCGTGAATAAAAAGTATCCATTCAGTACGATCTGTTCCACTGATAAAATATGTAATTGGCGAATTAGCTAACTTTATTGATTTCATATCTTTCTTACTCTCATTTCATCAAGAAGTTTTTGATACCACTCGATATTGAATTTCATAAAATCTTTGCCATATCGAGCTGCGGTAAGCTGATAATGGAGAATGTCCTTATCTTCATCAGGAACCTTGACATTTTCTGCTTCCTTACAAATGGCATTCAACACATCATACTGTTCTTTTAACTTTGAAATATACTCTTGTAATCCTGCCTCACGCTTTTCTTTTGTTGAAAAACCCATAAAATATAATTTAGCCAATTCAGGATTTTTGCTACTCTGTATTTCCATTGGTGTGGATACCCACTCAATAAAATTCTGTTTCCCACTATCCGTTATTGAATAAATTTTTTTATATTTCCCATTTTCAACAGCTTCTTCATACTGAATATATCCACAATTAAGCAATTTCTTTATAGCAGCTTGTATACTTCCCATACTGCTGCTATACATCATATTAAGCCCTTTATCTATTCTTTCACGCAACTGATAAATTGTTCTGCTGCTCAACAGTAGAAGACCGAGTATTATATTATCCATACGCTTCTCCTATATGTTACTATTAGTAATATTGCTATTATATCAAATCCCTATAATAGTGTCAATAGATAATAAAAGAGGCAGGAAATAAAGCCCTGCCTCCAAAATAGTTATGCGTAGATTATCTCGTTATTTACAACCTCTATCGCACACGCCCGTATGCTATTCATTTTTTGTACCCATTCTAAGGCGTTTTCTGACTTTAACTGTTCTGTTATGTCTTGTGACTGCTTCATCTGTTCCACAAGCCTTTCAAAGCATTCCTTCGCCTGTTTATCGACATCGGCAAGATATTCATTTAACTTGCCACTTGTAAGCAGCGTAGTGTAAAATGTCCTGTTATGTTCCTGTAAATAGCGTTTGTGTCGCTGCCCCCATAAGCCGATAGACTTGTGTTCTTTTTCGGTTGGTAAAGTAAGGCAAGGGATATAATAATCTCCTTGCAGTTCATACCAAAGACCGTTGCTTTCATCATAAATATACTTGTCCATTAAAAAATCCTCCGTTATAATATATTCGCACATATGTCACAGTTCTCCTATTGCCACACTCTGTTATATCTTGTTATCAGATTTTCTTGCCCTTGAATTTGCCCTTATAAGCAGTCAGGGAAAGAGTAAACTTGTGTGAAATCATATAAAGGGATAAGGTGAACACATTGCGATAAATCCTTTATTTTCAAGGCTTTTGGAGGATTTTATTGATAACCTATGGAGAGCAATAATCACTCATAATTTTATGGTTTTCAAATTCCAATTTGTCTTTTTCTCATTATACCTCGTCTGTCTGTCATTGAAAAGACACTTTCACGCGCTTAATAAAACATCAGTAGTATGCAAATAAAAACACCGGAACACAGCACCCCCGATCAGGCCGCCATGTTCCGGCATTTCATTTACTCGATTTCGTCCGCAGGTTCCAGTATCAGGGAAGTAAATTCTTCCTAGGATGGCTTGATATGATTGAGAAGGCCGTAGCGGGCGATTCTGGCGCGATTGAGCGCGTTCTGGATTATTTTATTATGCCTCCTACATAGATTCTCTTTGCAGAGAGGTCAGAACGAGGCCAGACGGTACAAAGGAGACAGTCATCAACGAGGATATGAGACAGCAGGTGAAATTTTAGGCGGAACTGCAGGTCCTGCCATTGCTGGTATGCTTGCTAACAAGTTCGGCCTCTCAGCGGCAATGGGCTGTGCAATGGGATTTGGATTTATATGTTTTTGCGTTTCGATTCTGACAAAAGAAACTCTAAAGGACAAAAAGAAAACGCAGATGTGAGTTTTTGCAGAGGGGTGACGCGCATGAATTTGACTATGGGACAATAATGCGAATTAGTAAAAACTATAATAGGAAGGTGGATGAGCCGGCGTATATGCGTATTATGTTTCCTGTAAGCAGGAAAAGGGAAGATATGCGATAATGGCAACAAACAAGTATACTCATAATCCTTACGATGTACGCCCTTGGCCGTTAGAGGCCATTTTGCCACCTCCCTATGATGGGACGGGGAGCCAGTTGGACGATATTTCAATCCTGTCGGCTCATGTAAAAAAGGGAGACAAACTCCCACGCATCTATCTTGCCATTGGGACAGAAGATTTCATTTATGAAATTGCTCGTATAGGTACCAATAATATTAAAATCTTGACTTTCCTTAAAGAATGTGATACCTTGTCAGAGAATTAATAAAAAAACGATTTGCCGCCGGGTAACGTCTTACTCATTCCGATAGGCCACAGCAGGGATGAGCTAAGGCGTTATCTTTGTCTTTGGAAGAAAGCCGGGCGTCAGTCTGCAATCTGTCACGTTCTGTTCGGATGGACAGGAGGGAGTGGAAGAGAGGATCTGCAACGTCCGTTTTATACGGTGGTAATCTTGTTGTGGAGGGTAAATAACAAATGAGAGAAACGTCGGTTTTCAGAGAATTCCTGAAGTATGCTTCCCTGAATGTGCTGGGCATGATTGCCCTGTCCTGCTATATTCTGGCGGACACATATTTCGTCTCACAGGCACTTGGGGCAAATGGACTTGCCGCGCTGAACCTGGCCATCCCGGTTTATAATTTCATCAATGGAAGTGGTCTGATGATCGGTATGGGAGGCGGAACGAAGTATTCCATCTTTAAGAGCCAGGGGAGGTCAAAAGAAGCGGATCAGGTATTTACCAATGCGGCTGCACTGATGGTGATGATCGCAGGAGTCTTCTTCCTTCTCGGTCTTTTTGCTTCCGGGCCGATCGCCCGTCTTCTTGGGGCGGATGATACAGTGTTTGAGATGAGCCGGACTTATATGCAGATACTGCTGCTGTTTGCTCCGATGTTTATGAGCAATAACCTGCTGCTCTGCTTTATCAGGAATGACGGGGCGCCGCAGCTTGCCATGGCTGCCATGATCACAGGAAGCCTTTCAAATGTAGTGCTGGACTATGTGTTCATGTTCCCGCTGGAAATGGGAATCTTCGGAGCAGTACTGGCTACAGGATTTGCGCCGGTGATCAGCATCCTGGTCATGTCTCCTTATCTGTTTACGAAGAAGAATCAGTTCCATCTGACAAAATGCAGGATCACAGGCAGCCGCTCCATTGGCATCCTTTCCAGCGGACTGCCGTCCCTGATCACGGAAGTCTCTTCCGGAGTGGTGATCATCGTGTTCAACATGATCATCCTTGGACTGGCAGGAAATACCGGCGTTGCGGCGTATGGTGTTATCGCCAACCTGTCGCTTGTAGTGACTGCCATTTACAATGGTATCTCACAGGGAGTCCAGCCAATCCTGAGCAGTAATTACGGAAGGGGAAGCCGGGAGAATGTACAGGCTATCCTGCGGTACGCCGTCACCTCTGCGGTGATCATTTCCGCCTGTGTGTACCTCTGCATGTTCTTCTTCTCCGGACCGGTGGCAGCAGTCTTTAACAGTGAAGGGAACGCCACGCTCCAGAGTATTGCAGAGGGAGGACTTAAGATTTACTTTATCGGCAGCGTTTTCGCCGGGATCAACATTATCCTTTCCATATACTTTACGTCTACGGAGCGTCCTCTGCCAGGGCAGATCATTTCCGTTATGAGGGGAATTGTGGTTATCGTTCCCATGTCCTTTCTGCTGTCTGCCATCGGTGGGATCGCCGGTGTGTGGGCTGCGTATCCGGCTACAGAACTAGTAGTCTGTCTGACCGGAGCAGCGCTGTATGTGCTCTATAACAAGAAAGGACAAGGAACCGCGGAAAAAGCAAGTTAATGCCTACCGGCCATTCATTTCCTTCAGGAGCCGGAGAAAATCCAGGTCATCCTGCTTCAGCTTCAGATTGGTCTCATAGCGCTTCCCACCGGGAGAGCTGACGGTGATCTCGATGATCGATCCCTCCTCGAGCGCATCCCGGTTGGCAGCTTCAAGAAAGGGACCGAATTTGGGGTGGTTCCTCTGAAACGTATCAAGACCTGATTTCAGTTTCTGCAGTTTGGAAAGCTGTGAAAGATTCATATATATACCTCCGGTTTTATTTTCAGTCTGCCGTCCTCTTGGGCGGCAGTATTTTTCTGTCTATAATAATATAGTAGGAAATGAAGGAAAATGCCAGAGGAATGTCGGCTGATCTTGGGGATGGCGTTGCCGGATCACTGTTTTTCTGGTATCTCAAGAGGCAGAAAGTCCCGTGGCAGGATATGAGATTCCCACACTGTATACTGTAGATCTTTTGAATATGGATACATGCCGCAACAAACTGTTATTGGAGGATGTAAAAGAATATGGACGGAAAATTTGAACGAAGGTTTCAGTCATTTGAGCCCGATAAAGAGAATATGGAATAAAAGACAAAATTAGCACTCGCCTCTTGACTTGGCTAACAACATCTGCTATATTTCTACTAGAACACAAAAACAAGTAGTGGTTAGCAAGGAGGGATGACCATGAATATTAATAAATTTACCCAGAATTCGCTGCAGGCAGTTCAGAACTGCGAGAAGATCGCGGCGGACAACGGCAACCAGGAACTGGCTCAGGAGCATCTGCTCTACGCCCTGCTGACACAGGACGACAGCCTGATCCTGAAGCTTCTTGAGAAAATGAGTATACAGGGCCAGCTCTTTATTGACAGAGTGGAGCAGGCCATTGGAAAACGTCCGAAGGTACAGGGCGGACAGGCTTATGTGGGCCAGGATCTGAACAATGTTTTGATCCATGCGGAAGACGAGGCAAAACAGATGGGAGACGAGTACGTTTCCGTTGAGCATCTGTTTCTTGCCCTTTTAAAATACGCCAGCCGGGATATGAAGCAGATATTCCGGGAGTTCGGCATCAGCAGGGAAGGATTCCTGCAGGCGCTGTCCACGGTCAGAGGCAACCAGAGAGTGACCAGCGACAACCCGGAGGCAACTTATGACACACTGAACAAATACGGCCAGGATCTTGTAGAGCGCGCAAGAGAGCAGAAGCTGGATCCGGTCATCGGCCGTGACGAAGAGATCCGGAACGTGATCCGTATCCTTTCCCGTAAGACGAAGAATAACCCGGTGCTGATCGGAGAACCCGGCGTAGGTAAGACAGCCGTGGTAGAAGGACTGGCACAGAGGATCGTCAGCGGCGATGTGCCGGAAGGACTGAAGGAAAAGACAATCTTCTCCCTTGACATGGGAGCGCTTGTCGCCGGTGCAAAATACCGGGGCGAGTTTGAGGAGCGTCTGAAAGCAGTTCTGGAAGAAGTGAAGAACAGTGAAGGCCGGATCATCCTGTTCATTGATGAGCTGCATACCATTGTGGGAGCCGGCAAGACAGACGGCGCCATGGATGCGGGAAATATGCTCAAGCCTATGCTGGCGAGAGGCGAGCTGCACTGTATCGGTGCCACCACTCTGGATGAGTACCGCCAGTATATTGAGAAGGATGCGGCTCTGGAACGTCGTTTCCAGCCGGTCATGGTAGACGAGCCTACGGTAGAGGATGCGATTTCCATTCTGAGAGGTCTGAAGGAACGCTACGAAGTGTTCCACGGCGTGAAGATCACGGACAGCGCCCTTGTGGCAGCTGCGACACTGTCTCACAGATATATTTCAGACCGGTTCCTGCCGGATAAGGCAATCGACCTGGTCGATGAGGCATGTGCCCTGATCAAGACGGAACTGGATTCCATGCCTACAGAGCTGGATGAGCTGAGAAGACGTGTTATGCAGCTTGAGATCGAAGAGGAAGCCCTCAAGAAAGAGGATGACCGCCTGAGCAAAGAGCGTCTGGAGCATCTCCAGGAAGAGCTGGCAGGTCTGCGCGAAGAGTACGCGGGCAAGAAGGTTCAGTGGGAAAACGAGAAGAATGCGGTAGAGCGCGTACAGAAGATCCGTGAAGAGATCGAGCAGGTCAATAAGGATATTCAGAAAGCCCAGCGGGAATATGATCTGAACAAAGCCGCAGAGCTTCAGTACGGCAGACTGCCTCAGCTGCAGAAACAGCTGGAGGAACAGGAGGAATTGGTCAGATCAAAAGACCTTTCCCTTGTCCATGAGGCAGTGACTGATGAAGAAATCGCCCGGATCGTGTCGCGGTGGACCGGTATTCCGGTTGCAAAGCTGAACGAGAGTGAGCGCAGCAAGACACTCCATCTGGCAGATGAGCTGCATAAGCGGGTGATCGGCCAGGATGAAGGTGTGGAGCTTGTGACTGAAGCGATCATCCGTTCCAAGGCCGGGATCAAGGACCCGTCGAAGCCAATCGGATCCTTCCTGTTCCTCGGACCTACCGGTGTCGGCAAGACGGAGCTGGCAAAAGCACTGGCTCAGAGCCTGTTCGATGATGAGAACAATATGGTGCGTATCGATATGAGTGAGTACATGGAGAAATACTCCGTGTCCAGACTGATCGGAGCGCCTCCGGGATATGTAGGATACGATGAAGGCGGACAGCTTACGGAGGCAGTCCGGAGAAAGCCATACTCTGTCGTACTCTTCGATGAAGTTGAGAAAGCCCACCCGGATGTGTTCAATGTACTTCTGCAGGTGCTGGATGACGGCCGTATTACAGATTCTCAGGGAAGGACCGTGGACTTCAAGAACACGATTCTGATTATGACGTCTAATATCGGCGCAAATTACTTGCTGGAAGGAATCAAGGATGACGGCTCACTTGACGAGAACAGCCAGGAGATGACCATGAACGAGCTGAAAGCACACTTCAGGCCGGAGTTCCTGAACCGTCTGGATGAAATAATCATGTTCAAGCCATTGACGAAAAACAATATTCATGCCATTATTGACTTACTGATAGCTGACGTCAACAAACGTCTCGTTGAGAAGGAGCTCCGTATCGAGCTTACAGATGCGGCCAAGGACTTTGTGGTGGAAGGCGGATATGAACCGATGTACGGAGCAAGACCGCTGAAGAGATATCTGCAGAAGAATGTGGAGACTCTTGCCGCAAGGCTGATCCTTGCCGGAAATGTAGGCAGAGGCGATACGATCCGGATCGATGTGGCGGACGGCAGGCTGAAAGCAGAAGTCAAAGGCCAGATCACAGCTACAGAGTAACAGCGGCCACAGAGTAACGGCAGCCACGGAGTAACGGCGGCCACGGAGTAACTGCAGCTGCAGAGCAACAGCCGCGGATGACAAAGGCTGTGCTGTGAAAAGGCGGCCGGCTCAATTGTGGAAAGGATATCAGTCCATGGCATCGATTATATTTCATATAGATGTGAATTCCGCGTACCTCAGCTGGACCGCGGTAGAACAACTGAAAAACGGAGCCAAAGTAGATCTGCGCGAGATACCTGCCATTATCGGCGGTGATCAGAAGTCCCGCCACGGTGTGGTCCTCGCCAAATCTCCTGCGGCCAAGCGATATGGCATCCGCACAGGGGAACCTGTTGCGAATGCCTTTCGCAAGTGCCCGAATCTTGTGACAGCGCCTCCGGATCATAAGATGTACCGGGAGAAGAGCCGTCTCATGATGGACTATCTTCGGACATTTACGAAAGAGATCGAGCAGGTAAGTGTAGATGAATGTTATATGGATTTCACATCTATTGCCGGACGATACAATTCTCCCATCGATGGAGCCCTGGAGATCAAGGACGGGATCAAAGAACGGTTCGGATTTACCGTAAATATCGGCATCTCAACCAACAAACTGCTTGCCAAGATGGCGTCGGACTTCGAGAAGCCGGACCGGATCCATACCTTGTTTCCGGAAGAAATCCAGGAAAAAATGTGGCCTCTTCCTATCGGAGAACTGTACATGGCAGGCCGCTCCAGTGTGGAAGTCCTGAAGAAGCTGGAGATCAATACAATCGGGGACCTGGCACAGGCAGATCTGAAGCTGATAACCCTTCATCTGAAGAGCCATGGGAAGATGCTCTGGGAGTTTGCCAACGGGATCGGAACAGATGTGGTCCAGTCCGAACCTGATGAGGCGAAAGGAATCGGCAATTCCACCACGCTTCCTGAAGATGCGGCAACTTATGAGGAAGTCTGCCCAGTGTTTGAACGGCTGGCGGAAAGCGTGGGAGGACGCCTGAAAAAAGCCGGAAAGAAAGCCGGTATGGTGAGCATGGAGATCCGGTATCATGATTTCCGTAATGTATCCCATCAGACACAGCTGGAACGCCCGTCCAATGACCCGGCTGTCTTGTATGAGACAGCCTGTGAGCTCTTCCGGGAGATCTGGAGCGGAGAGCCTGTGCGGCTGCTGGGAATCCGTACTTCTAAACTGGCGGACGAGGCAGAGCCGGTCCAGCTCTCCATATTTGATATCGAGCTGCCAAAAGAACCAGATGAAAAGCACAAAAAGCTGAATCGCGCGCTGGACGAACTGAATTCCCGTTACGGTAAAGGCGCTGTGATTCGGGCTAGTATGATGAAGAAAGATGGAAACGGGAAAAGATAAAAGATACACAACGATGAAAACAGCCGGAGATAGAAGGACAGACAGAGAAGATATCGGACAGAGAAGAAAGGAATGGAACAAAAGATGAGACAGCCTGGAAAAAAGCGTGATTATAATCTGGAGCTGATCCGGATGTGTTCGTTTATGATGGTGATCGCTATTCACGTAAGCAATTATTTCTGCAGGGCATATGGTCAGATCACAGACAGCGAGTATGTCTTTTCACTTATTATCGATACACTGGCAAGAGTCAGTGTTCCCTGCTTCTTTATGATCACGGGAGCACTACTGCTGGGACGGGCTGAACCCCTTGAGAAGCACGGTAAACGCCTGCTGCATTTCCTTGGAGCGCTGATCGTCTGGAGTGCTGTTTACTATGTGTGGAATACGTTTTATATGGGGACAGATTACGATCTGCGGGAGATTCTCTACACACCAACAGAGGCTCATCTCTGGTATCTGTATGCCATGATCCCGATCTATTTCGTCCTGCCTTTCTTCCAGATCATGTGCAGGAACATGGATATGAAAATGGAACGGGTATTCCTGATCGTGATCACGGCAGCAGTGGTCTTCAATTATGTGGTCTCCCTCCAGAACGGGGAGCCGTACTATGACCTGCCGCTGATCGGTGACCGGGTTTATTCCTTCTACGTTTTCATCGGATACTTTATCTACAAATACAGGAAACATATCCGAGTCAGTCAGAGAATGGCAGCTGTTATTTTCAGCATCTGCATGGCTGCTACGTTCGCAGTGACCCTGGGCCTTACCACAGCAGCAGGAGAACATTACGAGAGAGCATTGGAATATGGAAGCCCGTTTCTGGTGCTTGGCTCCGCCATGTTCTTTCTGTTCGTGATCCGGCTGAAGAAATCTGAATTCAATCCGTCCGAAAAAGCACAGCGCCGTATCGACCTTGTCTGCGGATGCTCCTTTGGGATATATCTGATCCACATCCTTTTTCTGGACAATTACAAGAAATATATGGAACCCACGGACCTGTCCGCCTGGATTGCCGTGCCAGGGCTGATCGTCACGATCGGAGCAGCCTCCTTCGTCTGTGTGTGGCTGTTACGCAGGAGCCGGTGGGGAAGAAAAATCACCTAGAGAAATATTTCTTTCTCGCACAGATGCACAACGGATGAATTATAAAACTTTATGACTAATCATACCGCAGACGGGCTGCCTGCGTCGGCTTTTCAAAACAGAAGTTTTTATATTCCAACCGGAAGGAATCTGTGCGAAAAGATATATTTCGTCTGAATGTATGTTGCGGTCGGAAGATTGCTGGATAAGAACGGGTGAAAAGGAATTAGGAAGGTACTGCCGGACAAGGGTCGGGCGAAAAAACACGCGCCGTCTGTAAGTACATTTTTGCAATGTACTGCAGCGGCGCGTCTGTTTATCGTAGAGAAAAGTATCTTTCCACAGCAGATGTATATTTCCGGAAAACGGGAAAAGCTTCCGTTTTGGAAAAAAGTACGCAGGTTTGTGTGATGATGCGTGAGCAGTGCGTTAAGTGGAGCGTTCCGAAAAGCATTTGCTTCGGATGTTAGTCAGGAGCAGATGGAGTGCCTTTGCACGAACATCTGCTCCTGGCGTTACATCCGGTCAAATCTTTGAGGTAGAGCGGAGCCTGCACTGCGATGCATCATCACACAAACCTGCGGGACGTTTTGACAGTCGTAAAAACTTTCTATTTTGAGGAAATATGC
>DXCZ01000024.1 GCA_019115765.1 Candidatus Mediterraneibacter stercoripullorum
GCCGTTTCCGACCTTGCCGCCCTCAAATTCGAGGTGCTGAAAGTGATAGGTGAAGCCTATGGCAACGATCAAGCATATCAGCTCTAAAAATGCCGACTACGGAGCCGCCGAAGCCTATCTGACCTTTGAGCATGACGAGTTTACCATGAAGCCCACCCTTGATGAAGCCGGGCGGCTCATTCCCCGGCAGGACTACCGGCTGGATACGCTGAACTGCGGGGAGGAAGATTTTGCCCTGTCCTGTATCCGGGCAAATCTGCGGTACGGCAAGAACAGCAAACGGGAGGACATCAAGAGCCACCACTATATCATCAGCTTTGACCCACGGGACGCAGCCGACAATGGCCTGACCGTTGACCGGGCGCAGGCGTTGGGGCTGGCCTACTGCAAAGAGCATTTTCCCGGACACCAAGCCCTTGTCTGCACCCACCCGGACGGACACAGCCACAGCGGCAATATCCATGTGCATATTGTCATCAAAAAACATTTCATGTTTATGTGGATAGCCATGATAGAAGCCTTTTGCTTCAAAGTCTTGTAGAATTGAAAAATCTGTTGATCCAACAAGGCAGATATACGGACTGCGTGGATGAACTAATTTTCAAAGTAATCAATGCACCAGTTAAGAAGCTAAAAATCAGTTGAAAGCACTCCTAAAAGTTATATAATAAGAAGTGAATATTTATTTGGAGGTTCCTATCATATGGATGAAAGAGAAAAGATTATTCGATTATGGTTTGATATGTGGCTTAATCAACAAGATTTAGGAATTGATGATATCTTTACAGACGATCTCATCTATATTGAAAGCTGGGGGCCTAAATACGAAAATAGAGAACTGTTAAAGCACTGGTTCAATGAATGGAATACTCGTGGAAAAGTTCTTATATGGGACATTAAACAATTTTTCCATAAGGACAACCAAACCATTGTGGAATGGTATTTCAAAAATAAAATGAATACTGGAAATTTTGAAGAGTTTGATGGGATTTCTTTAGTTGTATGGACAAAAGACAACAAAATAAAAGAACTAAAAGAATTTGGATGTAATCTAAATAACTATAATCCATACGAAGAAAGCGATATTCCCCAATTTAGAGATACTTCGTAACAGGACTTACTTTAGGAGGCGTAAAAGAATAATAATAATAATAATCGGAGGATAGAGGATGGACAGAAAAGAAGCGAGAAAAAGAGCGCAGGAACTGGTCTCAAAAATGACGACAGAAGAGAAGGCTTCTCAGCTCAGGTATAACTCACCGGGAATCCCAAGACTTAGTATCCCGGAATATAACTGGTGGAATGAAGCACTTCACGGAGTGGCAAGAGCCGGTACTGCCACTGTATTCCCACAGGCAATCGGGATGGCAGCGTCCTTTGATGAAGAATTGATCAGGGAAGTGGCGAATGTCATAGCTGTGGAGGGGAGAGCAAAATATAATGCCGCCTCCTCACATGGAGACAGGGACATTTACAAAGGACTTACCTTTTGGTCCCCTAATGTGAATATTTTTCGTGATCCCCGCTGGGGCAGAGGTCATGAAACATACGGGGAAGATCCATATTTGACTGCAACGCTGGGCAGAGCTTATGTGGAAGGACTTCAGGGAGACGGAGATACCATGAAGGCGGCTGCCTGTGCGAAACATTTTGCTGTACATTCCGGTCCGGAGCCACTGCGTCATGAATTTGACGCCGAAGTGTCTCAGAAGGACTTGGAAGAGACCTACCTGCCCGCTTTCAAGGCTCTTGTGAAAGAAGCACATGTAGAGGCAGTTATGGGAGCGTATAACCGTGTAAACGGAGAGCCATGCTGCGGCAGTACAACACTGATCAAAAACAAACTGAGGAACGAATGGGGATTCGAAGGTCATTTTGTCTCTGACTGCGGGGCAATCCGGGATTTCCATGAGAATCATATGGTTACAGGGACTCCTATGGAATCCGCAGCAATGGCTCTGAACGCAGGGTGTGATCTGAACTGCGGAAATACATATCTTCATATCCTGAATGCGTATTATCATGGCATGGTAACCGAGGAAGCCATCACTGAGGCGGCTGTACGGTTGTTTACAACCCGATTTTTACTGGGGCTTTTTGACGGAAGTGAATATGATAAAATACCATACACAAAGGTGGAATGTGAGGAACATCTCCGAATAGCACATAGAGCGGCCTTGGAGAGCATCGTCCTTCTGAAAAATGAAAACGGGATCTTGCCATTGAAAAAAGAAGAGATAAAGACAATTGGTGTGATTGGACCAAATGCGGACAGCAGGGCGGCTTTGATTGGGAATTATCACGGGACATCATCGGAATATGTGACAGTCCTGGAAGGAATCAGAAACTGTGCGGGAGATGGAATACGCATCTTTTACTCCCAGGGAAGTGACCTTTTCCGGGATAAAACAGAGGCTCTTGCCCGTGACATGGATCGCATTGCAGAGGCTGTAACCGTAGCGGAAAACAGTGATGTAGTAATCCTTTGTCTTGGCCTGGATGAGACTCTGGAAGGAGAAGAAGGGGATACAGGGAACAGCTATGCATCCGGTGACAAAGAGGATCTTCAGCTTCCACTCTGTCAGCGTAGGCTGATGGAAGCAGTGGCAAAGACAGGAAAGCCAGTCGTCCTTTGTATGCTGGCCGGCAGTGATATTGATATGAGCTTTGCCAATAAACATTTTAAAGCAATCCTGCAGCTTTGGTATCCTGGCGCCTGCGGAGGAAATGCCGTGGCGGAGATTCTGTTCGGAAAAGAATCTCCTTCAGGAAAACTTCCTGTGACCTTTTATGAAACGCTGGAGGAGCTTCCTCCGTTTGAAGATTATTCTATGGAGGGACGGACTTACCGGTATATGAAAGGAAAAGCCCAGTATCCTTTCGGGTATGGACTGACTTATGGAAAAGCGGAAGTTGATTCAATGGTAGTGTCGGAGACAGAAACAGGAGCAGATGTATCTGTTCAGGTGAAAAATACAGGGGAAAGAGACATTTGTGAAGTATTACAGATTTATATCAAGTGCGAGGATTCTGTGTATTCGGTTCCTAACCCCCAGCTGTGCGGATTTCAGAGAGTGTGGCTCCACCGAGGAGAATGCAGAACACTCCTTGTAAACATCCCTAAGAAAGCGTTTACTGTTGTAGACGAAAAAGGAGATCGTATTACAGGGGGAAAACACTATACGATATACGCCGGCTTTTCTCAGCCTGACCTGAGAAGTGAGGAACTGACAGGTATGTTTCCTGTCCGGTCGGAATTCAGAAGAAAGTAAGCGGAACTTAAGAATGGAGAAAGCTATGAAGATTAATCTTGACAGCCCTGTCATTGCTTTTTTAACTACGGTCGCTGATTTTATGATATTGAACATTCTGTTTATTATATGCTGCGTGCCGGTCATTACGATCGGTCCGGCCATCAGTGCTCTTTACACGATTACCATGCGTGAGGCGAGACATGAGGGCGGATATATATTTAAACCCTTTTTAAGGCATTTAAAAATAATTTCAGGCAGTCGTTTCTTTTATCAATATTATATTTTTTGGCAGGAGCAGTCCTTGTATTTGGCGTAAAGTTCTGGCAGAGAAAGTCGGGATTTTCTACATCTGATCAGGTGATGCTCGTGATCACGGGAGTATTTGTGGTTATCTGTATCTTTTCACTTCTCTATGTGTTTGCATTAACTGCCAGATTTGATAATACTGTTTTGAAAACAGTAAAAAATGCAGTGATCTTGGCTGTATTTAATCTACATACCATGTTTTTGATATCTATAAATATCATCAGGATGCAGAACTTGTGGAAAGTAGTATTGAGACAAAACAGATCGGAGCAGAAGAAGAATGGCAGGTGCCGAATCTGACAGAGTCTGTATCCGTTGCACCGGACGGCACGATTCATCTTACGATGACAAACCTTTCTATTGGGGAAAGCTATGATATAGAAACGACGATTGTGGACAGAAATATTACATCGGTAAAGGGCGAGATCATTACAGAAGAAATGCATGCAATGAATACCTTTGATATGCCGGATCATGTGACGGTGGAAGCCTTCGACGGGACTTGGATCACGGAAAAAGGGATTCGGTTTACCATTCCTGCATGCAGCGTCCTGCATCTTGAACTGAGGTAAGATATTCATGGAAAATGAATGGTACAGGGGCTGTCGGAAATGTCTCCTGAGAGACTTGACTGAAAAAGAGTATTTCCGCAATATGTATGATGCCAGGGTCAAAAGGTCTGAGCCCACATGAGCTCGCTCATAAGTGGGTGAAAGACCTTGGGACCCGCCCCGATATGAGCATAAAAGTGGGATGTATATCCCACGATATGCGAATATGGGGGAGGATTGTGGGAGTGCGCAGCACGGAACAATCCGTAGGCATCATGGTTGGGGGCTTTTGACCCCAACATCATAGAATCACCATAATCGAAAACATCCTGACAGGGCATTCTGGCCTGCAGATCCCGGTCAGGAAAAAGGTCGGTTTCAAATTGCCGGACCAGTAATTCCTGGTTCTGCCCGGCATCCGTAGGAGGGGAAAATATGAGTGAAAAGAATCGTCTAAAAGGTATGAAACCCGTAAAAGTCTGGTCCTGCGCTGACCGTGTTCAGGCGGATATGATCATCGAAGCGCTGAAATCCGAAGGGATCCCTGCATACAGCCAGTCTGAAGGCAGCGGCGACTATATGAATATCTACATGGGGAATTCTGTATTCGGCGAGAAGATATTTGTAGATGAAGGAGATCAGGAACGGGCAGCACAGATCATAAAAGGAATGACTCCATCGGATCAGGATGGCCCCCAGGTCATCGAGGAGGATGAACTTCCTGACAGATCCCAGAGCAGGAAGATGCTGGCCGTAAAGGTCATCTGTTTTATTGCTGCGTTATTCCTGCTGCTAGGCGCGGTGGTGCCATCGATCATGAATATCATTATGGGGTAACGTTCGCCTATACAGAGAAACTATGCCGCCTGATGAGCTGTCTCAGCGGATTCTGCGCCGCCATATTTGTTGTGGACGGCATCATGGGAGAAGAGTCTGCGGACATGGCCGGGCTTTTCGCAACCATCATTTTTATTGCCGCCGTGGTTGCGGTAATCCTGGCCAACACCGTTTGCAGGAAAAGAAAATAGAACCTGAAAACAGGAGCATAATCTCTAAAACGTATTCTGCGGGGGCATAAGGAGACGGTTCATCCGTTCTTCTACATCCAGCTGTCAAGACGGTGTGTTGTCACGAAGGCCCGTAGCAGAGCGCCGGCACTTAGGCCGCGTCCTTTGCGGCCTTATGTGTCCGCTGCGCTATGCTACGAGCGAGAGCGCGGCCGCCGGGGCAACGCACCGCCTTGGCAGCGGAAAGTAAGAACACAACTGAACCGTTCCTCATGCCCCGCTCCCAGAATACGTCTTATCAAATCCGCCCCGCTTTCGAATGCTTTCCGAGAAAACGCTATTGACCTAAACAGCCATCTTCCTTCTCCGGCATTCTTCCGTACAGCTTCGTCACTCTTGCGATCTCATCTGCCACTTCACCGGAGAACTGTTTTTTCTTCATCCTCCACACCCAGTTTCCGCCAAGGGTTGACGGGATGTTGATCCTTGCCTCGCTGCCCAGGTTGAGATAATCCTGCATGGGGATCACACACAGATCCGCCACGCTGCTCATTGCCATTGCAATAAAGTCATCTGCCAGACTGTCTTCGTCCAGCCGCGGCTTGCACATATATTCTTTTGCAAAGTCTCTTGCACCTTTTCCCACCTCATGATACCAGCCTCTTGTAGTGTCATTATCATGAGTTCCTGTGTAAACTACACAGTTTGTGGGGTAAGTATGGGGCAGGTAATTGGAAGACTCACGGGCGTCAAAGGCAAACTGGAGCACTTTCATTCCCGGGAATCCGCTGTCTTTTAACAGTTTCAGCACACTGGGTGTCAGGAATCCCAGATCCTCCGCGATGATCTCCGGCCTTCCAAGAGCTTTTTCAATAGCATGGAACAGATCCATTCCCGGTCCCGGCATCCATTTACCATTGACAGCAGTCTCATCCCCGTAAGGAATCGCATAGTACTCATCGAATCCGCGGAAATGATCGATCCGAACCACATCGTAGAGCTTCAGGCAGTAAGCGATTCTCTTGATCCACCATGCATAGCCTGTCTCTTTATGATATTCCCATCTGTAAAGAGGATTTCCCCACAGCTGTCCTGTAGCTGAGAACGCATCAGGCGGGCATCCTGCCACTCCGGTCGGATTGTTCTCCTCATCAAACTGGAACAGCTCAGGCGCCGCCCAGGTATCTGCACTGTCAAATGCCACATAGATCGGGATGTCGCCTATGATCTTCACGCCCTGCTCATTTGCATATGCATGAAGCTTCTTCCACTGTTTATCGAACTCATACTGCTGGAAACGATAGAAATCAATCTCCTCTGCCAGCTCTTCTCTGGCTCTTGCCAGTGCTGTCTCTTCTCTGTCGCGGAGCGGCGCCTCCCACTCCTTCCAGCTCACACCGTTATTTCTATCCTTGATCGCCATGTAAAGGGCATAATCCTCGAGCCAGTAAGCATTTTCACTTACAAACTGCTCATAGGCAGCATCTTTCTCGAAGCGGTCATAAGCCAGCTTCAGTGCTTTAAAACGGGAGCGGTAGATCTTCTCGTAATCCACCTCGTCATCCTTATCGCCGAAATCAAAGGATTTGCACTCCTTTTTCGTCAGAAGACCTTCCTTGATCAGTGTCTTCAGATCAATATAATATGGATTTCCTGCAAACGTGGAGAAAGACTGGTACGGGGAATCTCCGTATCCGGTCGGTCCAAGCGGCAGGATCTGCCAGTAGCTCTGTCCCGCTCTCTTCAGCATATCGACAAATTTGTACGCTTCTTTTGAGAAACATCCAATCCCGTATTTAGACGGCAGGGAAAATACCGGTAATAAGATTCCGCTTGCTCTTTTCATCTCTTTTTCTCCTTCTTATGTTTATAATATCAATGTTCATATCTTCAGCCTTTCATTCAGACCCCAGCGCACAAAAGTCTGCCGGGGTCTGACAGAAAGACAGAATATGCAGGAATTCCTCCGACATTTCTGCCGGAGGTTCCTTTATATTTTTTATATTAAGCCAGATGCCAGATATCTCTGTTGTACTCCTCGATCGTCCTGTCTGATGAGAAGAATCCTGCTTTCGCAATATTTACAAGCATCTTCTCTGCCCAGTCTTTTCTGTCCGCATATGCGCTGAGAGCTTTCTCCTTCGTCTCTTTGTAGGAATCGAAGTCAAGCAGCGTCATGAACCAGTCTTTGTTGATCAGCTCTTTCTGCAGACGCTCCAGATTCTCCTTCTGTCCTACCTCAAGCATTTCATCGCTTGTGATAAAGTCTACGGCAGCCTTGATAGCCGGATTATTCTCATAGTAATCCTTTGCTACATAATCTGCTTTCGCATAATGCTCGATTACCTCGTCGCTGGATGCACCGAATACGAAAATATTGTCATCGCCGACAGCCTCGTGGATCTCTACGTTTGCTCCATCCTCTGTTCCCAGAGTTACCGCACCGTTGAGCATGAACTTCATGTTTCCGGTACCGCTTGCCTCCTTGGAAGCCAGAGAAATCTGCTCGGAGATATCACATGCCGGGATCAGCTTTCCAGCCTTTGTCACATTATAGTTCTCTACCATGACAACTCTCAGGTATTTGTTTACTTCCGGATCGTTGTTGATGATCTCCTGCAGGCAGAGGATCAGATGGATGATATCCTTTGCGATCACATATGCCGGAGCCGCCTTCGCGCCGAAGATCGCGGTAACCGGAGCCGCCGGGATCTTTCCGGCCTTGATCTCAAGATATTTATCAATAATATACAGTGCGTTAAGCTGCTGGCGCTTGTACTCGTGGAGACGTTTTACCTGGATATCGAAGATCGTATCCGGGCTGATCTCGACTCCCTGAGTTTCTTTCAGGTAAGCGCACAGATCCTCTTTATTTTTACGTTTGATCTCAAGGAGCTTCTCCAGAACCTTCTCGTCATCTTTGTACGCAAGCAGTTTTTCCAGTTCTGTAGCGTCTTTCTTGAATCCGTCACCGATCAGGCTTTCAATGTAATCTGCCAGACGCGGATTGCAGTGCAGGAGCCAGCGGCGGAATGTAATACCATTGGTCTTGTTGTTGAACTTCTCCGGATAAATCTTATAGAAGTTGTTCAGCTCTGAGTTCTTCAGGATCTCTGTATGCAGAGCAGCAACACCGTTCACGCTGAATCCGTAATGGATATCAATGTGTGCCATGTGCACGGTATCGTTTCTGTCGATCACTGCAACACTCTCATCGGCATATTTTCTTCTTACCTTGTCATCCAGCACTTCGATGATCGGCATCAGCTGCGGAACAACCTTCTTCAGATAAGCTACCGGCCATTTCTCCAGTGCCTCTGCCAGAATCGTATGGTTTGTATAAGCGCATGTTCTGGATACTACGTCGATCGCGTCATCCATATCCATGCCTCTCTCCACCAGCAGACGGATCAGTTCCGGGATCACCATAGTCGGATGAGTATCATTGATCTGGATCACTGCATAATCCGGCAGATCGTAGAGATTGCATCCCTTAGCAGTACACTCGTCCAGGATCAGCTGAGCGCCGGCGCTGACCATAAGATACTGCTGATAGATACGGAGCAGTCTTCCCTGCTCGTCGCTGTCATCCGGATACAGGAACAGAGTCAGGTTCTTCTGGATATCTTCTTTATCAAAGTCGATTCCTTCCTCAACGATAGACTCATCAACGGAATCAAGATCAAAGAGATGGAGTTTATTTGTCTTATTGTTGTATCCTGTCACTTCGATGTCATACATCCTTGCGTTGACTCTCAGTCCTTTGAAATCAACCGGATATGTCACATCTGTTTTCTTCAGCCAGGACTTCTCCTCGATCCACGGATTCGGTGTCTCTTTCTGCAGTCTGTCCTCAAACTCCTGTTTGAACAGTCCCAGATGATAGTTCAGACCGATTCCATCTCCCGCCAGTCCAAGTGTGGCGATAGAGTCAAGGAAACATGCTGCCAGACGTCCCAGACCGCCGTTTCCAAGTGACGGCTCCGGCTCGACCTCTTCGATCTCTGCAATATCCTTTCCGTTTGCCTCCAGGATATCTTTTACTTCTTTATATATTCCAAGATTGATCATATTATTGGAGAGAAGCTTTCCGATCAGGAACTCTGCTGAGATATAGTAAAGCTTCTTTTTGCTGTCTGTGCGTTCTTTCTCTGTGGCCATCTCCTGTACGATTGTCATCAGCGCGTGATAGATCTCCTCGTTAGATGCCTGTGCGATTTCTTTTCCAAGAATCTGTTTTAACTTTTCCTGAATGTTCATGACGTTTCTCCTTTCAAAACTGTCTCAATTCGTTTTGTCTGTCACAGCCTGTCTCCGCGGCTTCTCGTCTCCGCGGTTCATTCCGCAACTGTTACTTCGCATTTTAATACGATTTATCTGATATTTCTTGCAAAATACTTTCATATTATTGTACAATACTATCATTATGAGCAGAAAGGACTGATTCTCCATGCATACAGAAAACAGTCAGGATCAAGGCGCTTATATTTCCCCTTATGAACACCAGGATTCAGATGACAGGCAAAGCGCAGAAGAATATCTGAAATATCACAGCGAATATCAGAATTACCACGAGACCAAAAGCCATACCGAATCCGAATTTCCATATAATACGTATCTCTGTTCCATTCCTCTGGACTTTACTCAGGTTCCTCCGCACTGGCATTCAGAGCTGGAACTGATCGTTATCAAGAAAGGCCGGGGCATCGTATCTGTAGACCTGAACCGTCATGCTGTATCTGCAGGGGATATCATTTTTATCCGGCCGGGACAGCTCCACTCTATCGAACAGGAAGAACATCGGTCTATGGAATATGAAAATATCATTTTCAAGAAAGAGCTCCTGACTTCCGGGCCCGCCGATCTGTGTACTGCACGTTTTCTCACCCCTCTCCTGAAAGGTGAGATCCCGTCAGCAACATTTTATACTCCTGTTCTGTCCTGGTATGCCAGCGTCTCTGACTGTATCCGGCAGATCGATCTGCTCTGCGATGCACGTCCGGACGGATACCAGCTGGCAGTAAAAGGTTTCCTGTTTCAGTTTTTCTTCATCCTGGTCTCAAACCAGAAACAAAATGAAGAAGAATCTACTCCTCAGACAAAAACTCTGGAAAAAATGAAAACAATCCTCAAATACGTGGAGGAACATTATCAGGAACGAATCACAATAGAAAATATGGCAGAACTTACCTATTACAGCAAGTCTCATTTCATGAAATTTTTCAAGAGTCATATGGGAAACAGCTTTATAGAATACTTGAATGATTACCGACTCACCATGGCAGAGAGAATGCTTCGTATAAGTGACGCATCAGTTCTGGAGATAGCCGAAATGAACGGCTTTGAAAATCTATCCTACTTCAATCGGATCTTTAAAAGGAAATACGGCTGTTCACCCGGAAAATGGCGCAGTTCTCAGCCGAACTAGGGAGTATATCAGAGAGTGCATCAGGAAACATCCGTGCATACGCCTTCCAATCCAGAGCACCCGTCTGGGAAATTCATGACCTGCTCGCGGAAATAAAAGGACAGGTACCCCTGGTTACCAGAAATATTTCCAGTAATCTCTGGTAATCAGGAGTACCTGTCCTTTTTCACTCAATTCTGTTTTTTTCAAACTATGATTCAGGAATGATAATACAGCTCAATCGGATCAATCGGATCAAACGGGTGCTCTTCCACCATCTTCTTATTCCGTCCCCGGCGTTTGATCAGTTCACCGCTCTTATTGTATACCCAGAAGGAGTATACAAGCAGTTTGTTGACCTTACCGATCCTTTCCTTTGTCGTTTTCTCGTAGAGGACTCCGCCGGGCTTCAGAGCCGCTTTCTTATGGATCAGCGAAATAAGCTCTGTCTCACAGGTAACCGGTTCCGGAAGGATCGTATACCCTCTGCCCACACAATCCGGTTTGTGGGAATCACTCCCCCCGGTAGTAACCTTGCCATACTTCTGCGCCAGCTTCAATGCCCCTGCATTAGACTCCACAGACTCACAGCTGTTGAACGCTTCTACAAAATCAAACCTCTTTACGATCTCAGGTGAAAGATAATATCTCCGTGCATTTGTAAAGCTCATATATTTCTCTCCGCAGGGATGAGCCGGGCCGAGTACCCCGCCGTTACGATGTACCAGATCGATCAGGAGAGCCAGCGGCATCCCCCGCATCTCCAGCAGTCTCATCTTCACTCCTTCCGGCATAATAACAAGGATATGTCCCGCATCTCGTGTATCATACTCGATCCCCTTAAGAACGACAAAATCCGTATGCTTCTTTCCCTTTATATTATTCTTCCAGTACCGATACCCGTTATATGTATCGTGATCCGTAATGACCATTCCCTGAAATCCGTGCTGTTTAAGAATTGAGATATACTCTTCGACACCTACCTTGCTGTCAATCGAACCTTCTTTTACATGGCAGTGCATATCAATCTTCATACGCGTGCCCCCTTTTCTGTTATGTTATTCCAGCTTTTACTGTATGCGATACCGCAGGCGCGGATTTATCAGAAATTATTTCTATGCATATTATACAACTTCTATTCAATTCTTACAATAAGAGGACACCTTCTTTTCACTTAACTTCCTGCAACCGGGATATTTTATCGGCTGCCCTTCCTTCTGCCGTCTGATACAGCTGTCAGAAGGCGGATCATCACGGCAAGAGATCCGAACCATACAGTTGAATATACAAGATACGGTATTGCCGCCTCTGTAAAGCTAAATAATACGATGATCATGACAAGAACAGAAACACCCGGAATCAGAATTGCCGCACATAAAACAGATTTTTTAACATACATAATAAAACACACCTTTCTCTGATATAATTTTCAACTGTGTGCATCATATCAGAAAAGGTGTGTTATAAAACGGACCTCACTTGATTATCTTCCGTCTCTTTTCACTTTCAGTTCATCAGGATCTTCAGACTCTTCATCATCCAGATAGTCGATTTCCTCATCGCCTGATTCTTCAAATTCTTCCTCTTCGTTTTTCTCTAAGTCCGCGAATTCCTCTTCGTTGATTTCTTCCAACTCTGTTTTCATAGCTTCCGCAGCGCTGTCAGCGGATAATTCCGCTTCCTCGTCGAATTTATCCAAATTTTCAGCAAGAGCCCGGGCACGCTCCACCTCATTTGCTGTTGAATGAGTCTTTCTTATCTCCGCCGCTTTCTTCAGGCTCTGCCGTTTTCTCTTTCTGGACTCCAGCAGGAGCTGGACCATGAGGCAGACGATCACAGTCAGACCACATACGCCTGCATACGCACCAAATCCTTCTCCCGGAATCCATGCAAAGATTGCGGATCCTGCAAGAAGGCCTCCAAATACAGCCGTAACAAAAATAGTAATGACTGCAAGAAATCTTATAGACAAAAGAGCGAATACCAGTCCGACAACTGCACATACTATCCACATAATCATATTATCCGGAGATATTATGTAAGTACATATTGCAAATACTGCTGCCCATATCAGTACAAACGCTCCGAATCGATACAGCCATGCCATAAGTCCCGCCAAGATCACGCCCAGGACAACACCGGGAATCCATGCATAGCTGCCGTCCATCTCTAACATCAGAGCAACAGCGGTTCCTCCAGCAAGCCCCGCACCTAGTCCGAAGAATCCCGCCCAGAACCTTACAATCTTCAGCCCGAAAAAACCTATCAGAATTCCTGCTACTGCCGCTGCAATCAGAACAATCAGTCCTTCTCTTGTCTGAGCAAGATGTCCTTCACCCTGTTCCGCCTGTATGACAGCTACATAAAACTGCTGTATCCGTTCCACTATTTCATACATATTCATATACTCCACCTTATCACATATTCATTTACCAGACTCACTTTACCAAACCCATTCTATCAATTTTTCTACCATAATACAAGAGTTAGAAAATCCTCACTTCAGAAAATCTCTGCCCGATCCCGCTTGCTAAATTGTATCCACGGACGCATCAGAAAACCAATGAACACAAATGAAGATGAATGCTAATCATTTCTTTGATCAACATCCATCTTCATTCTGATATTTCTATCATTCTTTTTACCTCTTTTTCCATCATTTCCTTTTCAGTTACGATGGCTTAACTTATGTTCCCGGTGGTCTGTACCTCCTGTTCTTAGATTTCAGTCGAATTACTGTTCACTCAGCTAATCTTCCTTTGATATAGATTTTACTTCTCTCATAACTTTCTCGTCATTATGATATTTCTCTATATCCAATTATCTGTTTCCCAGTTCCGATATCCGACTGATCGATAAAACCTCTGTGAATTCTCTTTTAAAGATAAATAACAAATTATTTATTTTTAATTGATTATTCATTTAGTTTTATTTGTTGATTATATATTAACTCATAATTCTTATTTTGTCAATAAATATTTTGTATATTTTTTATTTTTCACAATATTTTCTGTTAATTTTGTCAAAAAGTACCTGTCCCCTTTTCTTCTCATTTTCAGAGAATTCTGAAAACGTATTTCGGTTGACTTCTATCCACCTGCCCATTAAAATAGAATGGAAATGTCTAAATTGTTGATAAAAGGAGTCTTTATAATGGAACATTTGAAAATCCCGGAATGCTACTCATCTCCTCTCACTATCCGTGAGACGGAAGTAGCTATCAAGGAAGTAAAGGATCACTTTGAACGGGCTCTGGCAAAGGCACTGCATCTGACCCGTGTATCCGCGCCGCTTTTTGTTCGTCCGGAATCTGGCATGAACGACAACTTAAACGGTGTAGAGCGCCCGGTTTCTTTCGGTATCAAGGAGCAGGATGATGCAACTGCTGAGATCGTTCATTCTCTTGCCAAATGGAAAAGATATGCATTAAAGCACTATGGATTTCACTCCGGCGAGGGTCTGTATACAGATATGAGCGCTATCCGCAGAGACGAAGATACAGACAATATCCATTCTCTGTATGTGGATCAGTGGGACTGGGAGAAGATCATCTCCAAAGAAGAACGCAATATGGAAACACTTCAGTATACGGTACGCAAAGTATATAGTGCTCTGAAGGATACCGAGGACTACATATCAAGAAGATATAATTATATCGAACCTCTTCTGCCGGATGATATCTTTTTCATCACTTCCCAGGAGCTGGAAGATATGTATCCGGATCTCAGCCCGAAGGAGCGTGAAAATGTAATTGCCCGTGACAAAGGGGCTGTTTTCATTTCTCAAATCGGCAAGGTCCTGGCTTCCGGAGAGAAGCATGACGGACGTGCTCCGGACTATGACGACTGGGAGCTGAACGGTGATATCATCGTGTACTATCCTGTGCTGGATATGGGTCTGGAGCTTTCTTCCATGGGCATCCGTGTGGATGAAGATTCTCTGCGCAGACAGCTCAAGATCGCAGGCTGTGAGGAGCGCGCTGAGCTTCCGTTCCAGAAGTCTCTGTTAAATGGAGAGCTTCCTTATACAGTTGGCGGCGGCATCGGTCAGTCCAGGATCTGTATGTATTACCTGAGAAAGGCTCACATCGGTGAAGTTCAGTCCTCTATCTGGCCTGAGGATGTGGCGCATAAAGCGAAGGAAGCAGGAATCCAGCTGCTGTAAAGGAATTATCGGACTCAGGATGATAGAATGCTCATAAAACGGAGCCGACTGTTTCAGAAACAGGGGAAACAGTCGGCTCTATTTATATAATCCTTTTGTGATTATAAAACATATTTATCCGCATTGATCATTTTTGTTTCTGACAGATTCAGCAATATTCCAGGCATCCCATCTGGTTCTCCGTTTTCTTCCCGGCTGCCAATCTGGGAGACGTTATTACTCTTCTGATACACTGCCGCTTTCTGGCTTTCTGCACAATCTACCCGGGCACAGTTAACAATTTCTACACAATCCAGAATTTCCAGAGGGCTAATATTCTCATCAATCGTAAGAACAGCACAGTTCTGAATCAGAATGCCGTGCGAGGAAGCAGTAAGAATATCTTTATTCAGAATGACACGCGGCCGGTTCTCAAGTATTCGCCTCTTCTCTTCTTTTACGATTTTAACAGTACGACATTCTATATTCATTTGATTATATTCATCAGCGAAATTTTCAGGTACAAACAATGTTCCTGACACATACAGACTTTCGAGCCGGGAAAAAAGAGGAATTGTTTCCTCAGTAAGATCCAGATCTCCTCTTAAGTAAAGATGATTTCCATATTTTCTCAAGAGCTTCTCATTAAACTCTTCATCCTCCCCGATAAAAGCACAGCCCTGCGGGATTATTTCTATGGAAGCTGTCTCATCAAAAAGTCCCAGTACATCTGCTGCCGTTTCAGCAGGTACAAAAAATCGCGGAGAGACAAACTGTATCTTTTTATCTTTTAAAGCCTCCGTATTTATGTCAGGATCGGTCAGACGTACCTCTTGTTCAACATAATATTTCTGTCCTTCTTTTGCACGAAGATGAAAATATTTATCCGGCGTAAACACAGGAGGGAGCACAATGCAGTTATCCGGATAGGATTTTATCTCTCCCGTTACATAAAGGTCTTTTATGCATGTGAGGAAAGATGCAGGGCACAGGAGCGAGCCAGTCACATTCACTGCCCGCAGAGTTTCAAGTGTCTGACCCGAAGTGTCTGAGCGGATCATCAGATTTCCATTGACTGCCAGGATGCAATCATTCGGAAATGAGGATCTGCTGTTGATTTCTGTATTTCCATTCTGAAAGATAAGATTGGCATTGTCATCAACTTCTAAAGTATTATCCGTGTTACAGATTGCAGGAAGCCGTTCCAGAATTCCTCGGCTCTCAGCACTTACCAGAAGCAGATCCGTATTTATCATGATCTGTTCATAACCTGACAGATACTCCTCTTTTGCATATGATCAGAAAACAGAAGCAGCGCTGCATACTGATTTTGATCTTCTATGATTATAACGTTTAAGAAAGGGATAGTGTTGGAAAGAATTTGCTTTTATACAGAAATTCCAAAGTACAAAAGATCCAGACGGATTATTTGCCATTTATCAAAAAGGCAGTCAAGACTTATTATAAAAAAGGACATGCATTTTCAACCCATATCAATGCATGTCCTTTATCATCATTATATAATTATAAAGACAGATCAGGAACTTTCACCGCCACAGCCTGCATATGCTGAGCCCTGTATCTATCCTCCACAACATTCTTCGGATACCGGATCACTCCGTTTCCATTATAAGGATCGTTGAAGTAATATCCATCTTCGTCATATCCCACCATCAGCATACAATGTTCATTGGAGATCCAGGTAAATGTCTCTCCCGTATCCAGCAGCTTCCAGGACGGTCCGGTTACAGGAGGGCGCATGTCGATGCATGTCCACACCAGTACCGGCATCCCCTTGTCAAGATATCTTTCTGCCAGAGTATCCAGCTCTGTCCCTGTCTCATCCGCCACCTGGCAGGAAGGTTCCAGCACACTCGCCAATGCTCTCCTGATCACCGGGGCATAACAGCCGAAAGAATCCTCATCATACGGACTTCCGCAGAAATATTCCCGGGGATCAGGTCCGTACAGCTGGCCGTCCCGTTTTTCAAAGTCTCTTTTTTCCAGATATTTGTCAATAAACTCGTCCGGAGATATATCATATCCGAGGAACCGGAGCAGCATGACCGCAGACACGCTTTCGCAGCCGGTAGGATATTTCCTACTCTGATCTATGTATGGCACATCAATTTTAACCATATTATTTCATTCTCCTGGCATTGCCTTTTCCAGGCTATATACTGCCTGCAGGCTTAAGCTTTATTCTTTTCTTTTCTGTCAAACATTATCCTCATAACATTCAGTACCACAAGCAGAAGGATCAGGCTGAATCCCAGCACGACCCACCAGATCTGCACGATACCCGCCAGCACATAACCAATCAGAGAAACGATCATGACAACTGCCGCATACTGCATCTGAGTTGAAACATGATTCAGATGATTGCTCTGTGCGCCGGCCGATGACATGACAGTGGTGTCCGAGATCGGCGATACATGATCTCCACAGACCGCTCCGGCAAGAACAGCTGCCACAGATACGATCATCATCTCCAGATTTGAATTACCCTCAAACAAAGCAGTTGCTATCGGCACCAGGATTGCAAAAGTTCCCCATGATGTCCCGGTGGAAAATGACAGGAACACAGCCGCCAGAAACAGAACAGCCGGTATAAATATACTTGCGGATGCATTGTCTCCTACTACATGGCCTACAAAATCAGCCAGTCCCAGCGCGTCTCCCACACCTTTCAGCGACCACGCGAAGATCAAGATCATAATCGCAGGGATCATCAGCTTAAAGCCTTCCACCAGACTGTCCATGAAACCTTTAAAAGTCACCACTTTCCGCGGCAGATAGAGAATCAGCATAAAAAAGATAGTTACTGTCGTGGCAAAAATAAGACTGGTCTCGGCATCACATCCGGAAAAAGCAGTAAATATATCCGTAGCCCCTCCCAGGTATCCGGTATAGATCATAGCTCCGATCGCTGATACGATAAGGACCGCCACCGGGAGAACCAGGTCAATGACTTTTCCGTTTGGATTCACCTCATCCTCGGAGACCTGCTCAAACTCTTCCGCCCCGCTGGTAAAGAGATCTCCCCTTGCTGCATTTTCTTCATGTTTCTTCATCAGGCCGAAGTCAAATGCAGTCAATGTCATAAACACTACCATCACCAGGGTAAGTATCGCGTAGAGATTATACGGTATCGTCCGCAGGAACAGCTGAAATCCGCTGATTCCAGCATTTTCCGGCACGTAAGAATTAACCGCTGCCGCCCAGCTTGAAATCGGTGCGATGATACACACTGGAGCCGCTGTAGCATCGATGATATATGCAAGCTTCGCCCTGGACACCTTATATCTGTCCGTTACCGGACGCATGACCGATCCTACTGTCAGACAGTTAAAATAATCATCTACAAAGATAAGGATTCCAAGTCCTGTTGTTGCAAGGAGGGCACTCTTCTTTGATTTGATCTTACTGCCGGCCCATTTGCCATAAGCAGCAGATCCGCCTGTTTTAGCCATAAGCACGATGATCATGCCAAGCAGTACGTCAAATATAAGAATATTCAGATTCATACTGCTCTTCATGATCTCAAAAAAGTTTACAAACGAATTCCAGGGATGGAATCCGCTGTAAAGTACTGCACCAACAGCTACTCCGATAAAAAGGGAACTATACACTTCTTTTGTCACAAATGCAAGTATGATCGCAAGAAGGGGCGGGATCAGAGCCCACCAGGTTCCGATAAACATTGAACCATCCATCTGTTTCTCTCCATTCCATATTATATATTTTTGCATAATGTCAGGTACACTGTCTCTCAGACGCTTTTCGGATTCCATCAAAAAATCCGATCTGTCATTCTCATTGTCAGACAGCTTACTGTTTTACGCACCGGTCACTATTTTATAAGAACCCCATGCACTTGGCAAGTCTTTTCTTACTTACAGTTGTAATTAATGCTGTCCAGAAAGATAGCATTCTCCTTCACCCATGGGTTGTTCGCCATACGTTTGGGCAATTTCAATTTCAGCATCATCTGATCTGTTGTCAGATGGAGGTCATTTTCCATAAAGACTCCCTTCTTCACTTCAAAACTGCGGATGGACTCCCAGTCAAAAACAGCCGGATCATCTGCCTCCCAGTTATCTGTCACAGGGAACACATAAACTCCTTCTTCAAAAAAACCGATAAAAAAAGACTCCGCCTGCTCAAAGATCATAGCATTGACGGTTCCTTCCGGAAGAACCCACCGGATCTTTTCCTTTGTGTGGCCGGGCAGAATATCATGATTATAGGCAATGTCGTATTTCAATATAAGTTTCTCAAGTTTCTCAGGTGTCAGCATATTTTCTCTCCTTCTGCAGATTTCATCACTTTTCCATATAGACCAATCAGTACTTCTATCATTTATCCTGTAGTATGTAACGATATTTTCTTCTTCACCATTGTATCACATAAACATCCCTGTCTGCAGATTATTTTTATCCCGGCTATCTTCCCGCATCAAAAAAGACCAGACACATGTCCGGTCTTTCTCTTGTTTCATATTATTACAACAGAATCACTACTGCCTCGCAGCTGCCCAATGTGACAGCATTTTCTCCGGCCATTTCGCCAGATATCTCTTCTTCCCTGCCGGAAGTAGACAGCAGCACTTTCCTCACTGTTCCCTCCGTTCCTTCCTGCAGTGTAATTGTATCCGATTCTTTTCCATAGTTAGCCGCAATAAGAATGTCTTGGTCTGTCCCCTCTATTTTCCTGTGATAAGCGAAGATATAGTCATGATCTTCATAGTCAGGGAGAAACCTTCCATAAGTAAAGGCCTCCCTGTACTCCGGGGCCTTCCGAAGCGCTATCACCTTTTTATAACAGGATAGTACAGAATCCTCTCTCTTCTCCTGTTCCTCTACATTGATACGGGTATAGTCCGGATTCATGGCAAGCCAGGGCCTGCCTTTCGTAAATCCACCGTTTACATCATCGTTCCACTGCATCGGCGTCCTCGCATTATCTCTGCTGTATTTGTAACAGTACTCCAGAGCTTCTTCTTCCGTACATCCCGCCCGGAGAGCTTCCTGATACTGATCGATAGTACTTATATCATTATATTCTGAGATACTGTTCCTCCGGCAGTTCTCCATACCGATCTCCTGCCCCTGATAAATAAACGGGATCCCGCGGAGAAGGGTGGATGTCACGGCAATTGTTTTCTTCCCTTCCTCATTCTGCGCATACTCGGGAAGAAAACGGCTGGCTCCCCTGGGCTCATCATGATTCTCAATAATATTTGCTTTAAACCCTATGCCTTCCATTTCCTTCTGCGACGCGAAGATGATATCTCTCCACTCCCGGAACACAAGCGGCCTGCTGTCATACCATCCATGTTCTCCCTCAGTCAGTGTCTGTGCACTGAAATCAAACATGGTGGAGAAATGTCCATTCTCACCTACAAATTCTCTCAGCTCATCTTCTTTCATATTGAAGACCTCAGCCACGGTAAATGCGTCATATTTCTCGAATGTATTCTTTTTCATATCTTCCAGGATTTCTCCCACCCCGTCCACTTCCTCAACCATTTTCACACAGGTTGCAAGTCCGTCTGGCCCATCGGGTTCAAAAGACGGGAAAGCCGTATCTTTCTTTACATTTATAATGGCGTCGATCCGGAATCCTGCAAGTCCCTTCTCCAGCCACCAGTTGATCATCCTGTAGATTTCCTTCCTCAGCTTCGGATTCTCCCAGTTCAGATCCGGCTGCTCTTTTGCAAACATATGAAGGTAATACATGTCTGTCCCGGGAACCGGCTCCCAGGCACTGCCGCCGAAATAGGAGCGGTAATTGCTTGGCGCTTTTCCATCCTTTCCTTTTACAAAATAGAAATAGTCTGCGTATTCTCCATCCGGATCAGCAAGCGCTTTTCTGAACCATTCATGCTGGTCTGAACAGTGATTGACGACCAGATCCATGAGTACATACATTCCACGCCGTTTTGTTTCTTCAAGCAGTTCATCAAACTCTTCCATCGATCCAAACTCTTCCGCGATCTTGTAATAATCAGAAATATCATATCCCTGATCTACAAATGGAGACTGGTATATCGGTGACAGCCAGATTATGTCCACGCCCAGCTCCTGAAGATAATCCAGCTTTGATATGATCCCCCTCAGATCTCCGATCCCGTCCCCGTTGGAATCCATAAAACTCTTCGGATAAATCTGATATGCCACCTTGTCATGCCACCATTTTCTCTGCATCAATGTTCCCTCCTGTCTTCTCTGTTTTGAAAACACTGTTATTGTTTTTCTTGTATGATGCTGTTATTATAGGAATATAAACAGGAAAAATCTTGTACTATATTTTCATATTTATGACACAATCCTGCTGTAAACGTCTTTTGAAAGGAGAACAGACATGCATGCCGCACCATCTCAGGAGCAGAAAGAACAGAGACGCCATGGAGAACACCTATTTCCTTTAAAAAAATATACCACCGTTCTATCAGATCTTTATCCTCATGTTACAGCCCACTGGCACGATGAGGCGGAGCTGACTCTTATCACTGAAGGGACCTGCACTTATCAGATCCAGCTGGAGACATTCCACGCTGCTGCCGGAGACATCCTCTTCGTTCCTCCCGCTGCACTACATTCGATTTCCGTGGCTACCGGACAGGAAATGAGGTCCGAAACTTATGTATTTCATATGAATTTCCTCGGGATCAGTTCAGCTGATATCTGTACGGTAAAGTATCTGACTCCGCTGATCAATCAGGACCTTATTCTGCCGCCCCTGATCCAGACCGGACACGAGGCTTATCCAGAACTACTGCAGCTCTTCCACTTTATGGACCAGACCTATACCGATACCAGGCCCGGCTACGAACTGACAATGAAGTCCTGTCTTCTCCGTGCCGTGGCGATCCTTCTTCCATACAGTCACGAAGAATCATCCCGGCCTCAGATCCAGACAGAGCATACACTGAAACTGAAACAGGTTCTGGAATATATCGGTGAACATTATACCGAGGATCTCACGATTTCCCGGCTGGCAGGGCTGTGCTACTTCAGTGAATATCATTTCATGCGTTTTTTTAAAAAATACGTAGGGATGTCCTGTCTGGAATATATCAAGAACCTGAGACTGGAAAAAGCAGCTGAACTGCTATCAAGAGGCGAGGTGTCTGTACTGGAGGCATCTCTTTCAGCCGGCTTTTCCAACCTCTCTTATTTTTACAGAGAGTTCAAGAAGAAATATGGTGTTACCCCGAAAAGCTTTGCATCAGAAGGAACATCGTCATTATGCACAAATAGAGATTGCTAAAATATTAATTTTTGTCGACTTTTTCTATGTTTATTTTATAATTTGAATTGAAAAGGTAATGAAATGATCGGAAATGAATATTCATTCCGGCGCGCGCGTCATTTCTTATGAACAGAGAAAAGATAAAGGAGGGTGCTTATGAACGGTATAGAACTTCAGAAAAGATATCAGTTGTTTATCGGCGGTAAGTGGCGGGACGCATCAGACGGTGCTGTTTTTACTACAACATGTCCGGCTGACGGACGAGTTCTGGCGATAGGATTAAACAGCAAAACAGACGGATCCCCCGTGTCGAGGATTTCATTTCCTCGACACAGGGGATCCATATATTCTCTTTCTGAATTCTGGCTGTATGCTCTTCCGCCGTTTTATTTCCTACAACTCTCCGCTGCTGCCATCCATTCCACTTATGATAACACTTGCCAGACCGCAGAGCAGAGCTCCTACTACATAGACAACCCACGCACTATCCCATAGATTACAGAGCAGACCAGCCACAACATATATGATCGTTGCACCGATCATGATGCCGGCGCACCAGGTGCCGATCAGCCGATTCTTCCTCTCCTCCGTCTTTTTCCTTCTGCTCCTGAGTTCATCAATCTCCGCCAGCTGCTCCTGAGTTATATTTTCCTTCTTCCTGTAAAACTGTAAATTTTCTCCAAAGCTCATAACAGCACCTCAACCTTTCTTCCGCAAATTGTTTTCAGATTAAATATTATCCACAATATTTAAGACCGGTCCGGGTTTTTCCTCTCACCCTGACTGAATTATAGAAAAAGCACGCTGTAAACACAAGCAGATTGCTGTTGCGTTTGAAGAAAATGGTGTAAACTTCAGGTTGCACAGCCGCAATTTAGCGAAAAACCGGGCTTTTTGACTGTTCTTACTCAGCGGGTCCATCCATGTATCTGCTTCGGATATCAAAAGCATGATCCATAGGCCCGCTTCCTTTTCCAAGATCCAGCATTGCTCCCAGGGCGCCGGAAATGTATTCTTTGGCCCGCGCTACTGACTCTTCCATGGAAAATCCTTTTGCAAGATTAGAGGCAATGGCACTTGACAGCGTACAGCCTGTGCCATGAGTATTGGGATTGTCGATCCTCTTCCCGTAAAACCATTTCCAGAGTCCTTCTTTCCAGAGCAAATCATTGGCGTCACTGATCTGATGTCCTCCCTTCAGCAGCACACAGCAGCGGAACTCTTCGCCAATGATCTCCGCAGCCCGCACCATATCCTCCTCTGAATGGATGGAAATACCAGACAGGACCTCAGCTTCCGGTATATTGGGGGTCAGAATATCTGCCAGCGGAAGCAGCCAGTTTTTCAGAGTTTCTACTGCATCACTGCTGATCAGCCGGGAACCGCTGGTAGCAACCATAACCGGATCGATCACGACATTTTCAGCCTCGTATTCTTCTAGCTTCTCTGCGATCGCACGAATCAACTCTGAGGAAGAGACCATACCGATCTTAACTGCGTCGGGACGGATGTCCTTAAACACGCAATCGATCTGTTTCTTCAAAAACTCAGGAGTTGACTCCTGGATATCTGCCACTCCTGTTGTATTCTGCGCTGTCAGTGCTGTGACTGCACTCATGGCATATACGCCGTTCGCCATCATTGTCTTGATATCGGCCTGAATCCCGGCACCTCCGCTGGAATCACTGCCTGCAATAGTCAGTGCTGTTTTCATATTACACTTCTCCTTTTCCTTCTGTATCTTTTCCGTATTTCTTACTATATCTACTATATCTCTGATGCCCTTTTCCAGAAGATCTCAAAGTCTTTGAATTCCGGGAGGTAAATATCCGCTGTTTTCCAAATCTGTGCCAGATGTCTGTCACTTGCCTGGTCATAGACGGCTGCGGTCCTGAACCCCGCATTTTTGGCCGTTCTCAGTGCATGATACGCGTCTTCGAAGACCCACGTATCCTCAGGGTCTGTATCCAGCTGAAGTGCTGCCGCAAAATAGATGTCCGGCTGGCTTTTCCCGCTGCCAATTCCCGAACTGGTAAATATCCCCTGAAAATATTGAAAAATCTTCAGCCGTTTCAGGGCAAGCTCCGTATTTTTCCTGTCTCCTGATGTTGCAATCACCATGGGAACCTTCCGCTCTTTAAATTCATACAGATACTGACGCACACCCTCCTTCAACGGCACTTTGTCAGAATAGAATTCACGTACTTCCTTTGCCAGCCCCTCAACAATCTCCTCCGGAGTCTTCTCCAGTCCGTAGTGCGAGATCAGATAATCTGCTCCCTCTTCCATACTCATGGCAAATAATCTCTCCCCCAGACCTTTTTCCGCCTGGATGCCCAGACTGTTCAGATACAGTTCTCCAAGATTTTCCCAGACGGGCATAGAATTCAGAAGCACTCCATCCACGTCAAAAATCACGCCTTTGATCATAAATCCTCACCTTATTCCGCCAGCATATCTTCTACTTGTATTCTCAGATCTCGTGCAGCCGCTTCAACATCCTTTTGAGCAAATATGGCGCTGATCACAGCAACACCGCATATTCCTGTCCCTTTCAGCTCAGTCACATTATCTCTGGATATCCCGCCAATGGCGATCACCGGTATATCTACAGCATCACAGATTTCTTTCAGCGTACTGTGTTCTAATTCTTTTGCATCTGCTTTGGACCCTGTCGGGAAAACAGCCCCTACGCCAAGATAATCCGCTCCGTGAGCCTGTGCAAGAAGCGCCTGCTCCACCGTCCGTGCCGATACTCCGATGATCTTGTCCGGCCCCAGTCTTCTTCTCACATCGCCGGCTTCCATATCTCTCTGCCCCACATGCACTCCATCTGCTCCAATGGCCTCTGCGATATCCACATTGTCATTAATAACAAAGGGGACCTCATACTTTCTGCAGAGCTGCTGGATCACTTTTGCCTCTTCCAGAAATGCTTCGCTCCCCAGCTCTTTCTCACGAAGCTGGATAAATGTAGCGCCTCCTTTGATGGCATCTTCCACCTGCTGAAGGAGTGTCTGTCCGTTCAGCCAGCTTCTGTCCGTCACCGCATAGAGAATTAAATCTTTTCTATCGCAACTCATACCTTGCTCCTTTCTCCAAATCATTTCCTTTCATATTATAAACTGCGTCAATGATCCTGTTCCTGTAGGTGGCGTTTCCGTCTCCTTCCTGCATCCGGCTCCAGCCGATCTCTCCAGCCAGTCCCATCGCGCACACCGCCGCTGCTGCCGCCTCAAGAGGACAATCCGGGTTCGCTGTCAGGTACGCCGCCATCATTCCTGATAACTGACATCCGGTACCGGTGATCCTTCCCATTTCCGGACGGCCGTTTCGTATTGCGTAGCAGGTTTCTCCATCTGATACAAGGTCAATGGCTCCTGTCACAGCAATGATACTGCCCGAACTTTCCGCAAATGCCTTCACCAGCTTAACCGCGTCAGAGAGATTCTCTGCTGTCACCGCATCCGCTGCGTCAGCATCCACTCCCTTAGTAGTGCCGCTGCCCTTTGCCAGAGTCCGGATCTCAGAAACATTTCCCCGGATGGCTGTAAGCTTCAGATCTCTCATCAGACCGAGCGCTGTTCCAGTCCGAAAACCGCTTGCTCCTGCTCCTACCGGATCCAGAAGGACCGGATGGCCCAGCTCATTTGCCTTTCTTCCCGCCCGGTACATTCCTTCTATGCTTGTCTTATGAAGAGTGCCGATGTTAATGTTCAGCCCTCCGCAAAGGGACGTGATCTCCTCTACATCTTCCGCCTCATCCGACATGATAGGGCTGCCGCCGCAGGCAAGCAGGATATTTGCCACGTCATTTACCGTTACATAGTTTGTTATATTGTGCACCAGCGGCGCTTTTTTCCTCACATTTTCCAGACATTGTCCAAGCAATTCATGTTCTCCTTTCCTCTTTCACATCTGTAAGTTCATTATATCTGTGAGTTCATTTCATATGACGCTAATAATTTCTTTAGCCGCAGTAAAAACAAGAAAAGAAAAAGCGGGGAACTCAGTGAGTGCCCCCGTGTTCAAGATTCCCCAGATAGATATCAAAAATCTTCATCTTTTTCATGGCAGTGACAAGTACTGCCGCAATAATTGTGCCGCCGCAGCTGGATACGAAAAACGGGATAACAAAGCCGAACACGGCGCTCTCACTGCCCATCATCAAAGTCGCGATCGGATAGCTCAGAAGTCCACCAATAACAGACGTTCCGAAAAGTTCTCCCAGATAAGCCAGGGGCAGATGTTTCCCGTATTTATATAACATCCCGCACAAAAATGCTCCGCACATAGATCCCGGAAATGCCAGCAGAGTACCTGTCCCCATCAAATTTCTGAGGAGACTGGTGACAAAGGCCATTCCCACTCCGTATCCGGGGCCAAGAAAAACACCTGCAAGTATATTGATAAAATGCTGTACCGGAGCGCACTTGGACGCTCCTACCGGAATCGACAGCGGGGAACATACGATTCCTACCGCAACAAGGATACCCGCGAGGGCAAGTTTCTTTACGTTGATATTTTTCATCGATTTTACCTCCTGTCGTCCGGAAAACTTCTTTCATTTTTCCGGAAAATATGTTACCACGTTCTGATGATAAATGCAACGATATTAATGATAGCGGCAACCATCCATATTATGCTGATATACAGAGAGTTTCTGTCATTTGTCGTATGATACCGGTAATAAAACACAATTCCATCGAATACAGCGATCAGAGCAACAAAGCCTGCTGTTTCCAGTCCTTTGACCAGACAGTAGATAATCAGCCCTGCAAACAAAGGTAACAAGAACATAAACCCATAGCGAAATCCCTTCAGATAATTGATTTCTGCAAGTTTTACAATATTCTCTTCACTTTTTTCTCTTCTGTTCTGCTCCGTGATGATCTCACCGCTCAGAATATCGTTGACATCAACATTAAGGCACCGGCTCAAAGGGAGCAAAAGAGACATATCAGGCATGCATCTCCCATTTTCCCATTTTGAAACTGCGCGATCCGTAACGCCAAGGTTCACTGCCAGCTCTTTCTGAGTCATCCCAAGATTTTTTCTTCTTTCTGCGATAAATCTGCCGATTCTATTTTGATCCATGATACACGCTCCTCCTCTTTCTATCTGATATAATAGCATACATGAAATTTACTGTAACCATACCAGTGGTTGATTCTGTCTGTTGTTCGTAAAAATCCTTTTTTAAGGATCCTATCCCATTGACAAAAATCATTCAAACGCTTATCCTGAATATCATGGAATTTTTAAATTTAATCATTTAACAAAACCAGAGAAAGAGGGAACATCATGTCTATAGAGATCGTTAAAAATTATTTTAAGTCCAATAACATTGACAAAGAAATCCTTGAATTTCCCGTATCCAGTGCTACGGTAGAGCTTGCGGCTCAGGCTGCAGGCGTGGAGCCAGCCCGCATTGCAAAGACCCTTTCTTTCTATACGAAGGAAAAGGATGCTGCCATCCTGATCGTGACAGCCGGGGATATGAAGATCGACAACAGCAAGTTCAAGCATTTCTTCGGAATGAAGGCGAAAATGCTGGCATATGATGATGTGGAGCAGATGACCGGACACGCAGTCGGCGGCGTATGTCCATTCGGCAATCCCGCCCATGCTCAGGTCTATCTGGATGCGTCGTTGAAAAGATTCGATACCGTATTCCCCGCAGCGGGAAGTTCCAATTCTGCAGTAGAGCTGACATGCGATGAACTTGAGCAGTACTCCGGAGCAAAAGAATGGATCGACGTCTGCAAATAATAAGAGGCGGCCGTGTATAAGGCCGCTTTTTTCTTTATCGTTTTCCTTTATTTTCTCAGTCTTCCCAGAAGTTTCATCTTATATGAGTGAACCGCAGCACTGATCATACTATTGTTCTCACCTTCTTTTTTCCAGATGTTCCAAGCCCCCGATATCCATGATATAATTCTTCAGGAAAGTATCAGATTCAGAGCGAGAAAAAGAGCAGTTCTAAGTAAAACTAAACTGCTCTGAATGTGATTCTTTCCAATTGTACCAATTCGCGGACGATCAGCCGGAAAACCTATGGGGATTGTATCTTTCCGGAGTGCCGAAAAACTTCATAATCCATATGAAAATCCGGTACATGGAATGATTTTTTGACGTTAAATGGATTTTAGGGCATGCTTCGCAGACCTTCCGAAGGGAGGCCTTAAAAAATCGGTATGAAAAGAATCCAGATTTATGGGAAAGGAGCATGGCTCCTCCCCAGCTGCTGCATGGCTGCGCAGCCGCATTCCGGACAGACGGCCAGATCGATGTTCCATACTGCTTTGAGCAGTTCTGCCATGGATAAACCTGCGTAGCGCTGGCGGAACCGCTGACCTCCCTGGATCCGGAAGATCAGTTTCAGATTTTTGGACTTCATCCGGTTATTGAGAAATCCATAATAGCGGATCTTCTGGAAACCGGCGGGGAGCACATGCATCAGGAACCGCCGGATAAACTCTTCATGGCTGAGCGTGATCTGCCGTTTCGGATCCCCAGGGGTCTTTCCCCGTGCAGAGAAGGTGACTTCTGTTTCCGTGACGGAAAGGATCCTGCTGTTGGAGATTGCAATCCGATGTGCATACCGCCCCAGATATTCGATGGCGTTACCAAAACCGTTAAAGGTCTCTTTGATGTAAGGGCACCAGTCTTTCCCGTAAAGGCTGTTTTTAAATTCGTTCCAGGTGCTGGTCTCCTGCAATGACCTGCAGGAGGAAGAAAAAACAAGTTTCTGCTGCTGGTGCAGAGCATCCAGGAGGGCGAGATATTTCCCCTTGAATTTATCCCGGAGGACTCGGACCGGGATAAAAAACTTTACGGAAGACTTCCGGACCCTGCGGTCAGAAGTAAGCCCTCCTCCGGAAATGATGCAGTGCATATGGACATGGTAGTCCAGTTCTTGGTTCCAGGTGTGGAGCACCTGGATGATCCCGGGCTGTGCTCCAAGATATTTTTTGTCAGCAGACAGTTCCAGAAGCGTTTCAGCACAGCACTTATGGAGCAGTCCATAGAGAAGTTTCTGGTTACAGTAGAGCAGCGGGTTCAGTTCATGAGGTAATGTAAACACTACATGGAAGTAGGGGGAGTCAATGACTTCCGCCCTGCGCTGATCCACCCAGATTTCTTTGAGGACAGCCTGGCAGTTGGGGCAGTTCCGATTGCGGCAGGAATTATTGTGGAATTCCATGTGTCCGCATTCGCTGCACGCACTGACATTGACACCAAGTCTGCCGGACTTACAGTCGAGGATTGCTCGGGAGGCTTTCCGCTGTTCTTCTGATTGGAAATGTCCGGACTGGCAGTAATCATCATACGAATCCTGCCAGATTTTCTGGATCTTGAAGTCACTCATGGAACATCCCTCCCATCTTATCAAAAGGGCTGGGGGCGTAAGAAAAAGCCCGGGAAGACAGATGCACATAGATTGTTGTGGAAGCAATCGAACGATGTCCCATCAGGGCTTTCAGAGTAAGAAGATCCGTACCGTCTTCATAATGATAGGTCGCAAAAGCATGGCGGAAGGTATGACAGGTAAAGCGGCGTTCCCAGCCAAGATGCTTTTCGTGCGCCCGGATAAAGTCAGGGACGCGCTGATGGTCGATCGGTTTGGATGGGTTTCTCTTTTGAGGGAAAAGCCAGTCGCGTGGGCGCACATCCGCCGGAAGGGAATACCAGTATTGCAAGATGAGCTGCCATGCCTGTTCAGAGAGTTGTGCGTAGCGGGAGGAACGACTTTTCGATGAGCGGATCAGGATCCTGCCTCTGGAGTGTTCGATATCGGAACACTTTAAATGACGGACTTCGCCAATCCGAAGACCCGCAGAAAACATAAGGCAGAGAAGCGCTTTAAATTTCAGATCCGTAATAGAAGAAAGGAAAACCTGCATTTCTTCCCTGGAAGGGACAAAGGGGAGATAGGAATCAAACTTCCGCATAGGAAGCTGAGTAGGATCCCAGGGTTTATGGAGAACATATATGGTAAAGAAGCGCAATTGGGAGATACAGGCGTTTATGGTGCGGTCAGAAAGCGAACGTTCCTTCTGAAGCCAGAGGATAAAATCCCGGAGTTCGGCCCAGGAGACATCCTCAGGCTGTTTGAGGAGAATGTCTTGCAGGTAATCTAGATAAGAGCGGATATAAGTAGAATAAGATGTTACCGTGTGGTCAGTAAGGCCACGAAGGGAGATCATCTCCCGGTAAACTTTTAAATAATCCATGACGGAACCTCCTTAGAAAGATGTAATGAATTAAAATGTTACTAATCTATCAAGGCGGTGGTCTTGGAAAAAGATAAGATATGTAGTTGTTGAGTTTGGAAATCCATGTTAAACTAATCATAGCAGTTGGCGGTTTATGAGGTTGTTTGGTGTGGTAACTTAACAATACAACATAAATACAAAAACTGCTATTTTTTTTCGAAAAAGTA
>DXCZ01000025.1 GCA_019115765.1 Candidatus Mediterraneibacter stercoripullorum
TTGCTATCCTCACCCCAATGAGTTTTTGAGCCGTCAGCGATTTCATCTTCATAATCCACATCACTGAACCGTTCCAACTCTTCTAAGTCGTCTTCTGTGCTGTCTGCTTCATCTGTTTGATAGGAAAGCGGCGGATATTCAATTTCATCATCCTGCACCCCGAAGAGGATAATATGGGCGTTGACGCCGTCCCATACAACTTTGCGGACAAGAGTGCGGATCGCCGCACGTTTTTGTTCTATGCTCATTTCATCAATGCTGGTTTTGAAGACCGACAGCAGTTGGCGCATAACGTCAAATTCTATATCGCTGAGAGCATGCTGTGAAGTCAGACATTCTAATTCGTGGATACGGGAATCTAAATCAACAGATTTCTGATTTAACTGTTCGATCCGTTTTGCCACACGGTTTTTAGCTGCACTGTCTCCAAGCTCTGCAATGGAATCCACCAGCCCATCAATCTTTCTTTCCACTTCAGCTTTTTCTTTCTGTATGGAAGCGAGTTGATCGTTATAGGCTTCCCGGTTTCCGGTATAGAATTTTCTGCTTTGTTCCAACTGATCGATAAAGGAGCCTTTATCATCCTCCAACAGTTTAATCTGCTCGATGACGGCCATATCAAGAGTATTTCCATTGGCATTTTTGCTGTTGCAGAGTGTGCGTTTACTGCGTTCCTTGAGCTTACATACATAAGTGTAGATCGGCTTTCCGTCTGCGGTTTTTCTTTTGCTGATCTTCGGGTACATCCGGCTGCCGCAGGCACAGTATAATAAGCCGGTCAGCAGTGCTTCATTATTTCGAGGTTTACGGTAAGCTTTACATTTATTCCGATTGAGAGAATCCTGGACGGAAATCCATGTTTTGCCAGGAATGATTCCCGGGTGAAGCCCTACGGCAGCAATCCATTCATCGGGCGGAAGATAGGTGACGGCTTTCCCTTTTTCCTGTTTGGTGCGGTTATATACCATCATGCCATGGACGCTGTCGAATTCATCTTTGGCAGAATTAAGATCTGCGTTCTCTTTTACAAAAAAGTTATATGCGTTTACATCCGCGATCATGTAAACCGGATTTTGTAAGATAGACTTGATTGAAAAACGGGTAAAGAGTTTATCGTTTTTTGTTTTAAGTCCCCGCTTTATTAATTCTGCTTCTACAGAAGTCAGAGAATCGTGTTCGATATACAGGCTGTAGATCAGGCGGACAATTTCTGATTCTTCCGGTATCAGTTTCAGCTTGCAGGCCTTTTTTGCTTTCCCGTCTATGGTAACTTTCTGTACCGATTCTGAGGCATATCCTGTGGGAGTTGTTCCCCCAAGCCATCGTCCGGTTTTCGCCAGTTCATGCATATTATCTCTGATACGCTCGGCTATGGTTTCGCGCTCCAGCTGGGAAAAAACAGAAGCTATATACATCATGGCCCGTCCCATGGGAGTTCCGGTATCAAACTGTTCTCGGATAGATATGAAAGCAATGTCCAGTCTTGACAATTCTTCAATAAGGCTGGAAAAGTCACTGATATTCCGGCTGATCCGATCCAGTCGGTAAACAATGATCGCCTTAAACCTGCGCTGCCGTGCAGCTTCCATCATTTTTTTAAAGTCCGGCCGGTTGAGATTACCGCCGGAAAAGCCTTCATCCTCATACACTAAAATATGATCCTGTGGAATTTCAGTATAATGAGTTTGGATATATTCTTTACAGAGTTCTATCTGATTCCCGATACTTTCGCCTTTTCCGGTAAACTTTGATTTCCGGGAATAAATGGCAATGTACTTCTCATTTCCGTTCATGGTTTCCTCCATATTTTATGATATATGACATATAAAATTATAACATAAAGTATAAATTGGGTAAATAAAAGATCGTGCAAGATAGAAAGCGTTTTTTGATATCATTTTATTATAGAAAAATTGCGGGGGGTGTAGTTTATTTGGAATTATTACACAATGCTATTTGTGTGGAAAGAGTATGATGTCTTATTGTATAGAAAAAATAATTTGATTAAAATAATGCATCAAAAATATTATCTGCTATAATATAGAATAAGATGTCTATAGAAAGTAATCATGAAATTGGAAACAGGAATTTTTAGTATTAGTAATACATAAAAATATCAAGCAATACACATGGGGAAATTTGCAATAGAAAGAGGGCGGCTAATGAGTTATAAAAATGAATGGTTTCTGTTGGAGGCTAATGATGAGATTGACGAGATTGAACACCGTGAACCTACGGAAGAGTTTTTGTTTTACAGGGCAGTGTCGACAGGAGATATAGAAACAGTCAGGAAGAACTGTGAACAGGGGCGTTTTATGGAAGGTGAAGGAGTTGGTGTTCTCTCAAGAGATCCTGTGGTTAATTTGAAGTATCATTTTGTAATTACAACTGCAATGATTACACGCCTTTGCAGACAGACCGGCATGGAGCTGGAACAAGCTTTCAGGATGAGTGATTTTTATATCCAGAAACTGGATGATATTCATACGGAAGAAGAAGTACATCGACTCCATGACGAGATGGTCATGGATTATACGGAGAAAATGCGCAAGTATTCTCGTAGTGATACTAATTCAAAGCATATTAATGTATGCAAGGAATACATATATTCGCACATCAAGGAGCGGATCACAATTGAGGATCTTGCAGATGAACTTGGAGTGTCGTCCGGGTATCTCTCTCGTTTGTTCAAGAAAGAGACGGGAGTATCCGTAAGTGCCTATATACGCCGTCAGAAGATAGATATGGCAAAGAATCTGCTCAGATTCAGCGATTACTCTATGATAGAAATAGCGAACAGGCTTTCCTTTTCATCACAGAGTCATTTTATACAGCAGTTTCGAGAAGTGGTTGGAATGACTCCGAAGAAATACCGTGACGAGTACTATATGGTTCAGTGGGATATTGAACCCGGCCCTACACATTCGGACGGCGGTGATCACGGAGTGCAGGATAAACAGCTTTCCTGAATAAGAAAACAGGACACAGCCAGAGATTTGACTGTATCCTGTTTTCTTATAATTACATTATCAGGACGATTTCATTTTTCTCTGCAAGCAATTCTTCAGGTATGTAATTGTCAGGGAGTTCCTGACCGTTCAAAGTCATGCTTCTGCAGCCGGACTCGCGGTGATCCGGGTTCTCAACTCGGATGTGTAGATATTTTCCACGAAATTCTTTATCCATCTCAAGAAAGGCCCAGCTTTCCGGCACGGCAGGAGCGATCCGGATTCCTTTTAAATCCGGACGAAGTCCGAGGATTCCTTCTACGCAGCCGACCATCACGGTAGAGGCGGTACCTGTAAGCCAGTGGACATGGGAGCGCCCGAAATGGCTGCTGGCGGGTCCTTCTGTAAACTGTCCATAGCAGTAGGGTTCAAGATGACGAATTTCTGCCCGGTCATTCTGTGCGGCCGGTGCATTCTCTGTAAAGTATTCAAATGCACGATTTCCGTGACCACTGAGAGCTTCTGCAAGGATCAGCCAGCCCTGGGATTGGGAGAAAATACCGGAATTTTCTTTTGTGCCCTGATTGTAGATGACGGCAAGTGCACCGTCAAATGCGTGTGCATGGTAAGGCGGATCCATCAGGATGGCACCGTACGCTGTGTTGAGCCTCTGATATACATTTTCCAGAGCAATGTCGGCCTGTTCTTTGGATGCAAGGCCGCTGATGACAGACCAGCTTTGCGGATTTAGCCACATGTTTGCTTCAGGATCCGCTGCCGCGCCGATTCGTTCACCTTTTTCAGTATAGCCGCGGATGAACCGGTCGTTATCCCAGCACAGTTTCTGGATCTTCTGTCCGATTTCTTCCTGTTTTTCTTCAAGATATCGGATGTATTCGCTGTCCTGCTTGTACACGGCAAATTTCTTTATTAGAGTCATTGCATAATAAAACTGCAGTGCGACAAAAGAGGATTCACCCTTTGCTCCGAGACGGAGACAGTCATTCCAGTCTGCATATAATCCGGCAGGCATACCGTGAGGTCCGAGATGGTCAAAGGAAAACTGTATGGCACGTTTCAGATGCTCATAAACGCTTCCCTCACCTTTATTGGCAAATGGAATGACTTCATCAAGAAATGCTGTATTCCCGGTTTCCGCAATGTATTTGTAAATTGTGGGGAACAGCCAGAGGGCATCATCCGCACGGTAGGCGGGATGACCTGTTTCCTGAACATAGGAGGCATCATCCGGTGTATCCTCATGCCCGGGGTTATGGGTAAATTTTACAAGAGGAAGACCACCGCCGTTGTCTACCTGTGCAGAGAGCATGAACCGGATCTTTTCACAAGCCATTTCAGGTGCAAGATGGATAATTCCCTGGATGTCCTGTACGGTATCACGGTAACCGTAGCCGTTTCGAAGTCCGCAGTAAATAAAGGAGGCTGCCCTTGACCAGACAAAGGTGATAAAGCAATTGTATGCATTCCACGTATTGATCATGGTATTGAAAGCAGGATCCGGCGTACGGATCTTCAGATGATCCAGTTTCGCAAACCAGTCTGCTTTCAGTGTATCAATCTCCTGTCGGATCTGTCCGGCAGGATCTTTTTTATAGGATTTGATTATGTCTTCCGCTTCTGAGGAGGGTTTCATACCCAGAAGGAAGATCACGGTTCTGGATTCGCCGGGAGCCAGAGTGATCTTACAGGACAGGGCTCCGCAGGAGTTTTCGTTATAGCTCGTCACATTTCCGAGATCAGCGGAGGTTACGCCCTGAGGATCTCCGTAACCGTGATATTTACCGAGAAATTGATCTTTATCACCGCAGTAGGAGGAGACTTCGGCACCTGCCAGTCCGAAAAAGCGTTCGGTTACCTTTTTATCGTCTACCTCTTCATCTGCCTTCAGTGTATCGAGGTTTCCGTGGATCTGCTGTATAATCCGGTCCTTCTCAAACAATGTGCGGGTTATGAACAGAGAATATTGAAGATTTACCTGATCCTGTTCGTAATTATTATGATTGGTGAACTCTGCATATCCCGAAAGAGTAAGATTCCGTGTACGGTCTGATTTGTTAGTCACGGAAAGTCCCCAAACTTCATAGGATTTTCCAAGCGGAACATAGTAGTCAGCTTCAGAGTGTATGTCGCTGTAGTCTGCGAGCATTCTTGTATAACCCATGCCGTGGCAGCATTTGCTCTGATATTGTTCCGTATCCTTTCCTACCGGCTGCCATGAAGCAGACCAGTAATCGTGGGAGTCGTTGTCCCGGATATAAATATAGCGTCCCGGCTGGTCAAACTGGTTGAATATGTATCGTAGGATACGACCGTTTGCGCCTGATCTGGCAAAACTGTACCCGCCAGCATTGTTGGAGATAATTGCTCCGTATTCCGGTGAGCCCAGATAGTTTACCCAGGGGGAGGGGGTATCCGGGCGGTTGATTACATATTCACGCTCTTTGTCGTCAAAATATCCATATTTCATAAATCTATTCCTGTCCTTTCAATTGGCTTAATTCAGTTTTACAATTATATGGTGGCATTCATCAGAAAGTGTATCCAGTATTCTGCGAGGAATAGCCGCTTGTCCGGATCCGTCTGTCTGAATGTGCTGCCCGTCATAGGTAACGGAGGCTATCGTGTAAGTCCCGCTGTCTTTGTGTTTCGGATTTTCGTAGATGACCTCAAGTTTCTTTCCGGCGAAAACAAGGCTGACAGATGCGTTTCCCTGACTGTCAAACTGTTCAGCCGTAAGCTGGGGAGCGAGGATAAGATTGCCAGCTTCTCCCCGGACACCGAAGACCTGAGTGATCATGGTCATCATAAACCAGCTTGCGGCTCCTGTCAGATAATGATACATTCCTCGACCGTCCGAGCGGAAATATTCAGGAATTCCCGGATAGATACGGCTGGTATCAAAATCCAGAGAAGTTTCGGCCAGTGTTTTCAGCGCTTTCCAACCTTCTTTCGCGAAACCGCGTCGGTACAGGGCGTTGGCATACATTACGGCCATATGTGAGAATACTGCTCCGTTTTCCTTTTCACCGTATGCAAAGCCGAACATGCGTCCCATATCGAATTTAAGCTCATGAAAATCCGTGTTCAGCCTGTAGCCTCCGATTTCTTTCTGGTAGAGATAATGATCCGCACTGTTTACTATCCTGCGAATCTGCTTTTGAGAAGCCACATTTCCCATAATGGAGAATACCTGTCCGGTGAGCATCATTCGCACCTCATTGGGGAAAAATCCTTCTACCGCCTGTCCATGGTCATCATAATAGCTGTTAAACCATCCTTCATCCGATTCACCGTCGATCCATTCATGATCCTGCAGATATTTCGTGAGCCAGTCTGCTTTGTGTTCCAGATTTTCTGCCAGTTCGGACAGCCGGACGGTAAAGCGTCTGCCGCTGATTCGATGACTGCAGCTTTGCATATACTCTGCCAGCAGATCTTTTTTTGCCTTGATGTTCTCAAATAATTCCGTATTGTCATTGAGCAGCACCCGCAGTTCTTCGATCAATTCTGCATTCTTCTTCGGGGAAAGGCGGTCGAGAAGTCTGATCATTGAGGCAAGCTCGCGGAGATTCCCTGCATAAGCACAGGTAAAAGCGACACTTTCTCCATGTTCCGGAGCCATGTCCAGAGCATCGTTCCAATCAGCTCCACGAAGGCGGTAAATATTGTGGTCACCGACTTCATAAAAGGCTGTCAGCTGCTGGATGAGAAGGTGTTCCAATATGGTCCCTGCATAAATATCATCGTTTTCTGTGCGCAGAAGGCTGCCCTGTCCGGCATCCCACAGAGTGTCGATTCGAGAGCCTCTTTCTGTCTGGGCGTCTTTAAAATAAGAAACCTGGCGGTTTAGGATATTGATATCTCCTGTCTGGTCAATATACAGTTTTGTAGTCATCTGTGGCCAGAGTGCATGGTCCATCCAAACCCGGGCGATACCGTTTCGGTCTGCAATAAAATTACCGTCTCCGTCCCCGATGATCGTGGCGTTAGTTCCGTCAATCCGTACTCCGCCAAAGTTTTTTTCTATCATTTGCCCCACTCCGTCGGGATCCATGAGAAGGAGAGAGAGACAGTCCTGCCAGAGATCACGCCATCCGCGACCGCCTCTTCCGTAATCGTGGTGAGGAAGAAAAGAACATCCAAACAGACGACGCAGGAAAGGCTGGAAACAGATCCACTTCATCAGTCGGTCAAAATTGGAATCTCCAGTATGAAATCCAGTGTTGACTTTCTTTTTCCACCATGATTTGGTTGTCTCAAGAGCTTTCTGGACTTTATCGGGAGTGTTGTATTTTTCAAAAACACGTGCAATTTCTTCTTGGCTGTTTTCCACACCGAGGAACAGGATATACTCCGCTTTTTCACCAGGGGTAAGCTGGATCCTGGGAAAACGGAAAGCTCCCATTGCTTCTTTGCCGGCGGCCGCAGAACCTGCCTGGACACCGGGGAGATTTTCATAGACTGCACGAGGATGCGTGTAGGTACCGCCTTCGCCAAGAAAATCTTCTACAGTAGGATAGAAACATTCCGGTACATGTCCATTATCACCGCATCCATATACATAATAGATTTTTGAATTGGGGCGATGGCCTTTCTCATCAAAAGACATTGTCGGGCAGACAAGGACTCCATGGGAATCCGTCCTGATGCGGTGCAGCATGGAAGTCACGTTTCTGTGGTCACGTATATTGTCAGCGCTCCTTCCGTAGATTGGTACTGCTGCGTAAGGGATCATGTCCTTTGTATTGCCTGAAAGATTACGGACGGTAATGTACATAATTTCTACATTATCTTCCACAGGAATAAAGGAAGTGATCTGTGTCTCAACCGACAGGGCAGAAGAGTTCCTTTCCAGTGTATGCCACATAAATCCGGCTGTGATTTTGCTCTTATCCTGATAATCTGTAAATTTTGCTGTTTCCTGTTCAGCGGATGATCCTGTTGCGGAGAAAACACCATCTTTTTCAGATATCAGCCAGAAATTTCTGCAAGAACGATTATTATGAAGATTTTCTGCGCTGACAGGTTCTAACAGGAAAGTTTCCTGGTCTGTCTTGGAATCACCTCCCAGATTTGGTGTGAGAGAACTTTTTATTCCTTTCTCTGAAGCCAGTGGAAAATAAAGGTAACTTATATTTTCCGGTTGTTCTATAGAAAAACTTCCGTTTTCATCAATAAAATGCAGTTGATTCATTTTGGGTCTCCTTTCCTTGTTTTTTAATTATGGAAATTATATAAGAATCTGTGGGAGGTAAAAATCAGAAAAAGGGTGGAAAATGTCAGATTCATGACATGAAATGGAAAATGTCAGAAAACGTGTCATGAATCTGACATTTTTTTGATGTTTATAATATATTGAACTGCCGGATTGAGATATAATTTCAACATCTTAAACAGGACGCAGGTCCTGAAGATAATTAAAAGACAGGAGGAATGAACAATGAAAAAGAGAGTGTTTGCTGTTTTAATGGCATCGGTCACGGCGGCAGGACTACTGGCAGGATGTGGCGGAGGAAATGACGGGGGATCGGGACAGTCTGAAAATGCTGAAGAAGGAAAAGTCATCAATATTTACAGCTGGAACGATGAATTCCGCACCCGCCTGGAGGCTGTGTACCCGGAAGTTGAGAGCACATCTGATGATGGAACGGTGACTACACTGAAAGACGGAACAGAGATTCACTGGGTGATCAATCCGAATCAGGATGGTGTCTATCAGCAGAAACTTGATGAGGCTCTGATGAATCAGGCAGATGCAGCGACAGATGACAAGATTGATATCTTCTTATCTGAGACAGACTATGTCTATAAATATACAGATGCAGAAGCCGGTGTGGCGATGCCTCTCACGGATCTGGGTATTGATCCTGAAACAGATCTTGCAGATCAGTATGATTTTACAAAGACAACAGCTTCTGACAGGGACGGTGTACAGAGGGGGTCTACATGGCAGTGCTGCCCGGGAGTACTTGTATACCGTAGAGATATTGCAAAGGATGTATTCGGAACCGATGATCCGGCAGCCGTAGGTGAAAAGGTAAAAGACTGGGATACGCTGAAAGGAACTGCGGAAGAACTGAAGGCAAAGGGGTATTATACATTTGCCTCTTATGCAGATACTTTCCGTGTGTATGGCAATAATATCAGTGAACCCTGGGTAGCGGACGGAGAGACAACTGTGAAAATTGATCCGCTTATCATGGATTGGGTGGAAAATTCCAAAGAATGGCTTGATGCCGGTTATCTGGACAAGACAGTCAAAGGACAGTTTAATGATGACTGGAATAAAGCTATGGGCTCTTCTTCCAAAGTGTTTGCATTTCTGCTTCCACCTTGGGGCGTTGACTTTACCCTGAGCCCGAACTGGGATGGAGATACAGGTGCATGGGCTGTTACAAATCCGCCGCAGGAGTACAATTGGGGTGGCTCTTACATCCACGCTGCGACAGGAACTGACAATCCGGAGCATGTAAAAGATATTATTCTTGCAATGACAGCAGACAAAGATACTCTGCTGAAGGTTTCTAAGGATTATCTTGATTTTACTAACACAGTAAGCGGGATGGAGGAAGCAGCTGCCGATGATACATATGCATCCGAATTCCTTGGCGGACAGAATGCATATGAATATTATGCACCTGTTGCAGAGAATATTCAGATTGCTCCGCTTTCCGCGTATGATCTCGGGTGTGTCGAGCTGTTCCAGAATTCATTCAGTGATTATTTCCAGGGAAATGTAGATTTCGACAAAGCGAAAGCAAACTTTGAAACTGCGATTAAAGAACGTTATCCGGATATTACAGAGGTTCAGTGGCCGGAATAATTAGAAAAAGGACTGCCGTATCTGTAAAGTGATATGGCAGTTCTTAAAGAAAGGAAAGGTAGCTTATGAAAAAGAAGCGTAAAAGCGTCAGCTACGCAAAGTGGGGATATATTTTTATTCTTCCGTTTTTTATATGCTTTTTGATATTCTCCCTGATTCCGCTAATTGATACAGTCAGGTACAGTTTCTTTGAATATTACAGGTCAGGGATTAAAGAAATTGGACCTAATTTTATCGGTATGCAGAACTACATCAGTCTGTTGGAGTCGGATATGTTTAAATATGCAGGTAATACTTTGATCTTGTGGATAATAGGATTTGTACCTCAGATCGTAGTTGCACTGCTTCTTGCCAACTGGTTTTCAGATGTTCGACTTAAAATCAGGGGTAAACAGTTTTTTAAAGTAGTCATATATTTGCCAAACCTGATTATGGCATCAGCATTTGCAATGCTGTTTTTCGCGATGTTTTCGACAAACGGTCCTATTAATTCTATCCTCATGTCACTGGGATGGATCAGCGAGCCTGTTGATTTTTTAGGATCCGTGATGGGAACGAGATCTCTTGTGGGGCTTATGAATTTCCTTATGTGGTTCGGAAACACGACGATTATGCTGATGGCTGCAATTATGGGAATCAGCCCGGACATATTTGAGGCGTGTGAACTTGATGGATGTACGAGTTTAAAAAGATTCTTTTATATTACGCTTCCGCTGATTCGGCCGATTCTTGCATATACACTGATTACATCAATTATTGGCGGGCTTCAGATGTTTGATGTTCCGCAAATTCTGACAAATGGACAGGGAAATCCGGATCGTACATCTATGACACTGATTATGTTCCTAAACAGCCACTTGAAGAGCAAAAATTATGGTATGGCAGGTGCGTTGTCGGTATATCTGTTCATAGT
>DXCZ01000026.1 GCA_019115765.1 Candidatus Mediterraneibacter stercoripullorum
CATTTTATGATTCTTGTAAATCATGAAATCATGCGTTATACTGTGAACGCATGCCGTTTGTCAGAATGTATATACTGAAAATGGAGAAAAACAGGAAAAATAAATCTGCGGCTGTCACACGGGCGCGGAAAAGTAAGAATGAGATACAGGAGAAATAATATGTTTATCATAGCAGGACTTGGCAATCCCTCGGCACAGTACGAGGGAACAAGACACAACGTAGGGTTTGATGTAATAGACAGGCTTTCTGAAAAATACAATATATCAGTAGATTCAAAAAAGCACCGGGCAATGATCGGAAAGGGAATTATTGACGGACAGAAGGTGATTCTTGTAAAGCCGCAGACGTTTATGAATCTCAGCGGGGAAAGTATCCGCAGTATTATTGATTATTATAAAGTGGATCCCGAGCAGGAACTTCTGGTAATTTATGATGATATCAGTCTGGACGTAGGGCAGCTGCGCATCCGGGAAAAAGGAAGCGCCGGCGGCCATAACGGGATAAAGAATATTATCGCCCAGCTTGGGACCCAGGTTTTCCCGAGGATCAAGATTGGTGTCGGCGAGAAACCGAAGGGGTACGATCTGGCGGATTATGTTCTGGGACATTTCTCAAAAGCTGAGCGGGAACTTATGGAGGAAGGGTATGCAGGTGCATCTGATGCAGTAGAGATGATACTGGCAGGTGATATTGGCGGCGCAATGAGCAGATATAACCGGAAAAAGAAGGATTAAGAAAAGAAAGTGGGAGATTATGATCACAGGAAAGGATGGCGGGCATGCAGGCTTTACTGGCGCCGCTCACTGAGCTGGCAGACTATCAGGAAATCTTAAAAAACAGGCAGAGCAGAGAAGGGGTCATCCAGGTCGCAGGATGTGTTAACTCTCAAAAGACGCATCTTATGTATGCTCTGGGGGATGGATGTGAATATAGAGTCCTTGTTTTTTCCAGCGAGGAAAAAGCTAAGAAAGCATATGAGGAATATCGTTTTCTCACGGAAGATGTATACATGTATCCAGCCAGGGACCTTCTTTTCTATTATGCTGATATAAAGGGAAAATATCTGACCGGACAGAGGATGAACGTGCTGCGGGTGCTGCTTGAGAAGGAAGAAGGACATCCTGTTACTATTATTACAACAATGGAGGCTTTTCTTGACGGTCTCCCGGAGCCGGAAGAGGTAAGATCCAGGAGAATCATGCTTGAAAACGGACAGGTCCTGGACTTTTCCGCTCTTCAGGAAGAACTGTCTGCAATGGGATATGAGCGGGAAAGTCAGGTAGAGGGGCCGGGACAGTTTGCGGTCCGCGGGGGAATCCTGGATGTCTTTCCTTTAACTGAAGAGCTCCCGGTAAGGGTCGAGCTGTGGGGGGACGAAGTGGATTCCATCCGCAGCTTCGACGCAGAGACACAGCGTTCGGTGGAGAATCTGGACAGCGCTGTAATATATCCTGCGTCAGAGAATCTGGATTCTGGTCGGGAGAGTGTGTCCTTTCTTGATTATTTCCCGATGGATAAGACTCTGCTGTTTCTTGATGAACCCGCACGGCTTCAGGAAGAGGCAGAAGCGGTTGAGGAAGAATATTTCCATAGCCGTGAAAGCCGGGAGGAGGCTGGCGTATCTGAGGCGGAAGACCTGAAAATCTTTGAAACCAGAGACGTTATCATCCAGATGAATCGATTCTGCAGTATTGGGTTTACAACTCTGGAGACGAAATGCGGTCTGTTCAAGGTTAGGCAGACTTACAGTATCCAGGCTAAAAGTGTGAATCCTTATAATAACAGTTTCGAACTCCTTACCAGAGATCTGAAACGTCTGAAACGCTCCGGCTACCGGGTTGTGCTGCTGTCCGGATCCAGGACAAGGGCAAAAAGGCTGGCAGAGGATCTGAGGGACTATGATCTGAGAAGCTTTTACAGCGAGGAGATGGACCGGACGGTAGAAGCAGGGGAGATCATGGTATCCTACGGATATGTGGCGGAAGGCTACGAATATCCCATGCTGAAATTTACCGTGATCTCAGAGACGGATATCTTCGGAAAAAAGAAAAAGAAGAAAAGAAGAAAAGCATACGAAGGACAGAAGATACAGGACTTTGCTGAACTGAAACCGGGGGATTATGTGGTCCACGAGAACCATGGACTGGGAATATACCGCGGCATTGAGAAGATGGAAGTGGACAAAGTCACGAAGGACTACATGAAGATTTCCTATGCGGATAACGGAGTGCTGTATATTCCTGTAGGCCAGATGAATCTGATCCAGAAATATGCAGGCGCGGATGCGAAAAAGCCGAAGCTGAACAAGCTTGGCACGGCCCAGTGGGGCAGGACAAAGAGCCAGGTGAAGAAGGCAGTGCAGGCAGTGGCGCAGGATCTGGTGGATCTGTATGCAGTACGGCAGCAGTCCGATGGATTTGTATACGGTCCGGATACTGTATGGCAGAAGGAGTTTGAAGAAATGTTTCCTTTTGAGGAGACGGAGGATCAGATCCAGGCCATTGAAGATACGAAGCGGGACATGGAGAGCACGAAGATCATGGACCGTCTGATCTGCGGTGATGTAGGATATGGGAAGACGGAGATCGCGATCCGTGCTGCTTTCAAGGCGGTCCAGGAAGGTAAACAGGTGGTTTATCTGGTTCCGACTACGATCCTGGCGCAGCAGCATTATAATACATTTGTTCAGAGGCTGAAGGATTTCCCGGTGCGTATTGATCTGCTCTGCAGGTTCCGGTCTTCATATCAGCAGAAGAAGACGGTGGAGGATCTGAAAAAAGGTCTGGTAGATATTGTGATCGGGACACACCGTGTCCTGTCGAAGGATGTGGGGTTCAAGGATCTGGGCCTTCTGATCATTGATGAGGAACAGCGGTTCGGAGTTACACACAAAGAAAAGATCAAAAAGCTCCGGGAGAATATTGACGTCCTTACACTTACAGCGACACCGATTCCCAGAACACTTCATATGAGCCTGATCGGGATCCGTGACATGAGTGTACTGGAAGAGGCGCCAATGGACAGGATGCCGATCCAGACTTATGTGATGGAATATAATGATGAAATGGTCAGAGAAGCCATTGAACGGGAACTTTCCAGAGGAGGACAGGTGTATTATGTGTACAACCGTGTCAGCGATATAGCAGATGTGGCGGGGCGAATCCAGAAGCTCGTGCCGGATGCAAATGTGTCCTTTGCCCATGGTCAGATGAATGAACGCCAGCTGGAAGATATCATGTACGATTTTATCAATGGAGATATTGATGTGCTTGTTTCCACCACGATCATCGAGACGGGACTGGATATTCCAAATGCAAACACAATGATCATTCAGGACGCGGATCGGTTCGGCCTGTCCCAGCTCTATCAGCTGCGAGGAAGGGTGGGCAGATCAAACCGTATGGCCTATGCGTTCCTGCTGTACCGCAGAGATAAGCTGCTCAAAGAGGTGGCGGAAAAGCGTCTTGCAGCTATCCGGGAGTTCACAGACCTGGGGTCCGGGATCAAGATCGCCATGCGGGATCTTGAAATCCGCGGAGCCGGGAATCTGCTTGGCGAGGCACAGAGCGGACACATGGAAGCAGTAGGCTATGATCTGTACTGTAAGATGCTCAACGAGGCGGTCCTCCAGCTGAAAGGCGGCGGTGAGGAAGAAATCTATACGACTACGATCGACATCAATATTGATGCCTATATTCCGGATTCTTATATTAAAAATGAATATCAGAAACTGGATGTGTATAAACGGATCGCTGCGATCGAGACAGAAGAAGAGATGGATGATATGACAGAAGAGCTGATCGACCGGTTCGGAGATATTCCCAGAAAAGTACAGCAGCTGCTTCATATTGCGGCACTGAAAGGGCTTGCACATTCCGCCTATGTTACTGCGGTGGAACAGAAAGGGGAATCCTATCGTTTCGTTATGTATGAGAAGGCGAAGATCGATCCGCAGAGAATCCCGCCGCTGCTTCAGAAGTATGGAAATACGCTCGTTTTCAAGACGGAGGAACCTCCCTGCTTTGTGTATCAGAAGCGGGGGAGAAGCGGTAAGGAGAGTGGACAGGATATTCTCCAGCTGCTTAGAAAGATTCTGGAGGATATCCGGGGGCTTAAGGCGGACATGGTGTGAAGATTTCATGTTTGGGACTTGTGGGAACCGGAAAAACAGAGTATAATAGTCGGGAATGTTATGAGCCGGAATAGGGCTTGAGTAAGATAAATTCAGGAGGCTTTTTATGGTACGATTTGGGAAAAAAGCTGCAGTTGTAACGGCAGCAGGAGTACTTGCTGCAATGTCCGCGACCGGATGCAGCAGTTCACTTAATCCGGATGCGGTTGTGGCAACTGTAGGAGATGAAGATATTTCACTTGGAGTTGCCAATTTCTATACAAGGATGACGCAGGGAGAGTATGAGACTTATTATGCAAGCATGATGGGAACGACAGCAGAGGATATGTGGACCCAGGAAGTAGATGAACAGGGGACTACGATGGAAGAACAGCTGAAAGATAATATCATGCAGTCACTCCAGAACATGTATCTTATGTCCCAGCATGCTTCTGATTACGATATTGCGCTTACTGATGAGGAAGAGCAGGCTATTTCTGACGCGGCAGACCAGTTTGTGGCGGATAATACAGAAGAAGTTAGGAATACTGTTTCCGGAAATAAAGAAGACGTTCAGAAGGTGCTGGAACTGGTGACCATCCAGAGCAGGATGACAGAGGCCATGCAGGAAGGCGTGGATGAGGAAGTATCTGATGAAGAGGCGGCGCAGAAGAGTATGGATTATGTGCTCTTTTCCTATACGACGACAGATGATTCGGGGAACTCAACTGAGATGACCGATGAGGAGAAGGAAAACCTTGCTGCGACTGCACAGGAGTTTGCGAATCAGGTAAAGAATGGCACAGATATGACAGATGCAGCGGAAGCAGATGGTGTGGAAGTGCAGACTGCGACATTTGACAGCGAGAGCACAACGCCGGATGCCGATCTGATCGCAGCGGCAGATGCTCTTGAAAATGAGGGCGATGTGACTGATCCGGTGGAGACGGACAGTGGTATCTATGTGGCACGACTGACCAGTCTTCTTGACCGTGATGCAACAGACACAGAGAAAGAAACAATTGTGGAACAGAGACGTCAGGATCAGTACAATTCTCTTCTCGAGGAGTGGAGAGATGCTGCAGAGATTGACGTCAATGAGAGAAACTGGAATAAAATAGACTTTACTTACCAGGGAATTACGATTGTTACTCCTGAGGAAGAAACATCTGAGGAAACGTCTACGGACAACACAGATGATTCAGGAAGTGCTGAAGGTTCGGGAACATCTGAGGATTCCGGAACTGACGGCGCGGAGTAAGATCACAGAACTGCAGACATAAGATCAGCTGGGGGGGGTAGTGTAAAAAACTTTGTGGCTTTGGTAAAAAATGGCTCCTTTTTGGTAAGAATTACAGATATGACAATTCTTATCGAAAAGGAGTTTATTTATGGCAGTAGCAAAAGACCAAATCCGACAGATTA
>DXCZ01000027.1 GCA_019115765.1 Candidatus Mediterraneibacter stercoripullorum
GGATTGAATAAAATATGACATTTTATATTCCGGTATGATCAGGTTCAGAACAGGTGGAAAAAGTCTGTTAAGGTGAGCGTTTGTGAGGATAATATCAGGTTATTTGAGTATTTTCAGGTGAAGACTTTATCCGCAGAATTCCGGTCGGGAGTGTAGAAATATGTAGAACGGTTTTTGCGGACAGTCCTGGGAAGTTGGGCTATAATGTGCACAAACACAATCCGTACCGTTATCTGATCCGGGAAAATTGTGGGAGAATAAATACAGGAGGGTTTGCTATGTTGAGAGAATTAGCGACTACGACCAATGCAATCGCCTGGCTGATGGCTGGCATTGGAGTGCTGGGAGTACTGGCGAAGATCATTAACCAGTTTACTCTTCACAGGTTACTGAAAGCATCGTCAAATATGACGAAAAGTACGCACAGGCTGATAAAACTCGTTAGAGCGAAGTATGAGCATGCATGTATGATCCACGATTCTGTGGATAATATTGATGCATTTGTTGAAAAATACATATATGAATACCGGGGATTTCTCTTCCGGATCCATACATGGCGTCAGATTGAGATCCTTTGTATATGGTTTGCAGGTATCCTGGCTGCGCTGGGGGCCTCGGCCAACTATCTCTCTTCCGGATTCTCAGAGTCCGTTTATCAATATATTGCCGGCGGAGCTGCAGAGGTTGTCCTTCTGCTTGTTGTCAGCAGGCTGTCGGATGAGCCTTACAAGGTGAGGGCAGTGAAGATGTATATGGTGGATTATCTGGATAATATCTGTGCATTCCGCCTGAGAAAACAGAGGAGTGCGGAGAGAGAGTCCATCGATGTGATCGCTCCTGAGAGTTATGCTAAGACAGTCTATCAGAATGCCGGGCAGACGCCGCAGTCTCAGAGCCAGGGAAATATGCAGGGGGCAGCTGTGCAGTCGTCTGCAGCGATGCAGAGAGGAGAACAGCCGGGAAGCCGTCCGGGGCTGCAGCCTGATATGGCAGATATGCAGATGAGCATACAGAATGGAAATGAAACCGGTATGCAGCAGAATGCCGTACAGGCGGACCAGCGTACAGCGCGGTCCGGCGCATCCAGAGAATATCGGACTGAGGGGCCGGCAAATGTACAGGTCTCGCCGCGGGATGAAGATTACGCGCGAGATGTGAATGCCGGAAACGGAAGCGCCAGGGCGGCTCAGGTCAGGAAATCTGACGACCATGACAGCGGAAGAAAAGGAATTTTCCGCAAGAATCCGCAGAGGGCTGAGTCAAAACTTCCGATCAATATTGAGGGAGAGCCTAAAAACGTGGTTGGAGAAGATGCGATCAGACAGGTTATGCAGCAGGTTTCTGCGGAGCAGAACAGCGACGACAGACCTGCATTGAGAGAGGAGGCTATTCGACAGATACTGGAAGAATTTCTTGCATAGTTTCTTGCATAAGGGGAAGAGAGAATCATGCATCCGGATGTCACAGACAGATACGGTTTTCACTGTAATCTCTCTTTTCAGGTTTTTTAGACCTTACATGGTTTTATCTTGAATAAGAAACAGGGATTTGGTAAAATGTGCATAGTAGGGTATCGGGATGGGATGACAGGCTTTCTGCCCCGGAACTGCAAATGATGATAACAGAGAGGAAGGATAACGATGAGCAAAGTAACATTTGATTATTCAAAGGTCAGCGGTTATGTTCAGGAACATGAGATGGAATATATGAGCGAACTTGCCGCACAGGCAAAGGAAAAGCTGCTTGCAAGAACAGGAGCTGGAAATGATTTCCTTGGATGGATTGATCTTCCGGTCAACTATGACAAAGAGGAGTTTGACCGCATTAAGAAAGCAGCAGAGAAGATCCGCCAGGATTCAGAAGTTCTTCTTGTGATCGGAATCGGCGGTTCCTATCTGGGAGCCAGGGCTGCGATTGAATTTCTGGGACATTCTTTTGCAAATATCGTATCAAAGGATGTCAGAAAATCACCGGAGATCTATTTCGTAGGAAACAGTATCAGCAGTAAATATATCAAAGACTTGATTGATGTTGTTGGAGACAGAGATTTCTCCATTAATATGATCTCGAAGTCAGGAACAACAACAGAGCCGGCCATCGCCTTCCGTGTATTCAAGGAGATCCTTGAGAAGAAATACGGCAAAGAGGAAGCTGCGAAGAGAATCTATGCGACAACAGACCGTGCCAGGGGAGCACTCAAGAATCTGGCTACAGAAGAAGGATATGAGAGCTTTGTTGTGCCGGATGACGTAGGAGGACGTTTCTCAGTGCTGACAGCTGTAGGTCTGCTTCCGATCGCTGTAAGCGGTGCTGACATCGACAAGCTGATGGAGGGTGCAGCATCCGGAAGAAAAGCTGCGCTGGAAAATGATTTCGCAGAAAACGATGCAATGCAGTATGCGGCAGTCCGCAACATCCTGCACCGCAAGGGCAAATCAGTGGAAGTGCTGGCAAACTATGAGCCAAGCCTTCACTATATATCAGAGTGGTGGAAACAGCTCTACGGAGAGAGTGAAGGAAAGGACCAGAAGGGTATCTTCCCGGCATCCGTAGATCTGACAACAGATCTTCATTCCATGGGTCAGTTCATCCAGGATGGAAGCCGTATCATGTTTGAGACGGTTCTCAATGTTGAGAGGTCCAGTGAAGAGATCATTATCAATGAGGAGCCGGTGGATCTGGACGGACTGAATTATCTGGCAGGAAAGAATGTTGATTTCATCAACAAGAGTGCCATGAACGGAACGATCCTTGCACATACAGATGGAAATGTTCCGAACCTGATGGTGAAGATTCCGGAGCAAAACGAGTTCTGGCTTGGCGAGCTGTTCTATTTCTTCGAGTTCGCATGCGGCGTGAGCGGATATTTACTCGGCGTTAATCCGTTCAATCAGCCGGGGGTTGAGAGCTACAAGAAGAACATGTTCGCTCTCCTGGGCAAACCGGGATATGAAGAGGAGAGAGAAAAGCTGCTTGCAAGATTATAATTGCAGGTATATCTCCGTAAAATATTTTCTTGTTACGCTAATATAAATGGGGTATAATAATAAGCAGTCGAATAAAAGTCGGCTGCTTATTTGCGCGATAAGCCAGGCAGACGGCTGTGTAAAGGAGGAAATGATATGTTACGAATCGGAATGCTGACCAGCGGCGGAGACTGCCAGGCTTTGAACGCGGCAATGCGCGGCGTTGTAAAAGGAATCTGTTCCAAGAGGAACGATGTTGAGATCTACGGATTTAAGGATGGGTACAAGGGACTGATCTATGCAGATTTTAATATGCTTACATCCAAGGATTTCTCGGGAATCCTGACCCGCGGCGGAACGATTCTTGGTACATCGAGACAGCCGTTCAAGTTGATGCGTGTGCCGGACAAGGACGGGCTTGACAAGGTTGAGGCGATGAAACATACATATCACAAGCTGAATCTGAATTGTCTTGTGATACTGGGAGGAAACGGAACCCACAAAACGGCCAATCTTCTCCGGGAGGAGGGGCTGAATGTGATCACCCTTCCCAAGACGATCGACAATGATCTCTGGGGAACTGATATGACATTTGGCTTCCAGAGTGCGGTTGATATCGCTACGGATACGATAGACAGAATCCATACGACGGCGACATCCCACAGCCGTGTGTTTATCATTGAAGTAATGGGGCACAAAGTCGGTTATGTTACTCTTCACGCAGGTATTGCAGGCGGCGCGGACATTATCCTCCTTCCTGAGATCCCTTATGACATCAAGGCAATCAAGAAAGTGATAGAGGGGCGTTCCAATGCAGGAAAGCCGTTTACGATCCTTGCAGTAGCCGAGGGCGCGATCTCAAAAGAGGATGCGAAGCTGAAGAAGAAAGAGTATAAAGAGAAGCTGGCAAAGAGAAAGTATCCTTCTATTGCATATGAACTTGCAGAACAGATTGAGAAAGAAACAGATAAGGAAGTGCGTATTACAGTTCCGGGACATACGCAGAGAGGCGGATCGCCCTGTGCTTATGACAGAGTATTTGCATCCAGATGTGGAGCGAAGGCCGCTGAGCTTATCCTGGAAGAGAAGTACGGATACATGGTTGCCATCAAGAATGGCGAGATGACGAAGGTCCCGCTCGGCGATGTGGCGGGCAAGCTTAAGACTGTAGATCCCAAGTGCAGTCTGATCAAAGAGGCAAGGATGCTTGGCATCAGCTTCGGAGATGAAGTTTAAGAAGAGCTGGAAATCAGATATCAGCTTAGCAGATAAATCAGGAAAACAGAGATTCCGGGCATCCGGCTGCGGGACAGGCTTCCGCGGCAGGGTGCCCGATTTCCTCTTTATTCAGCTGTAAAAAATGATTCAGACGAGGTGTATTTCATGTCATATACGGCACTTTACAGAAAGTTCCGCCCTACGGCGTTTGAGGACGTGAAGGGTCAGGATCATATCATAACTACATTACAGAACCAGATCCGGGCGAACCGTATCGGGCATGCGTATCTGTTCTGCGGAACGAGAGGAACGGGAAAGACTACAGTGGCGAAGATATTTGCCAAGGCGGTAAACTGTGAACATCCGGTAAACGGCAGTCCATGCGGTGAGTGCGCCATGTGCAGGTCTATTGCTGCAGGAACGTCAATGAATGTGATAGAGATCGATGCGGCTTCTAATAACGGTGTGGACAATATCCGTGAGATCCGTGAGGAAGTGACGTACCGGCCGACGGAAGGAAAGTATAAAGTATACATTATCGACGAGGTGCATATGCTTTCCATAGGTGCGTTCAACGCGCTGCTCAAGACTCTGGAGGAGCCGCCGGAATATGTGATATTCATTCTGGCTACTACGGAGGTGCACAAGATTCCCATCACGATCCTGTCCCGGTGCCAGCATTATGATTTCAAAAGGATCAGTATAGAAACGATCACGGCAAGGATGCAGGAACTGATGGATACGGAGCGTGTGGATGTGGAGGATAAGGCGCTCCGGTATATTGCCAAGGCTGCGGACGGATCCATGCGTGACGCGCTCAGTCTGCTGGACCAGTGTATTGCATTTTATATGGGACAGAAACTGACTTATGACAATGTGCTGGAAGTGTTGGGGGCGGTGGATACGGATGTGTTCAGCCGTCTGCTCAGGAAGATCATCGACCGGGATGTATCCGGTGTGCTGGATATTGTGGAGGACCTGGTCATGCAAGGAAGAGAGCTGACCCAGCTGGCGTCTGATTTCACCTGGTATCTGAGAAACTTGCTTCTGGTAAAAACTTCTGATAATATAGAGGATGTTCTGGATGTATCCACGGAAAATATGATGCAGCTGAAAGAAGAGGCCCAGATGATCGAGTACGATGTGCTGCTTCGTTATATCCGTATTTTTTCCGAACTGTCCGGACAGCTCAGGTATGCGACTCAGAAGAGAGTCATGCTGGAGGTGGCGCTGATCAAGATGTGCACCCCGGCCATGGAAAGCTCTCAGGATTCGCTCCTGGATCGTATCCGCGCGGTTGAGGATAAGGTAGACAAGGGACTTGAGGCAATGGCGAACGCGCCGGGCAAGGTCGTGTATGTGAACGGGGACGGAAGTCATGATGGGACGGACGGATCCGGAGAGGGCCCGGGAGCAGGAAGGCGGCCGGAGCTTCCCAATGCCATACCGGAGGATGTACAGGAAGTGGTGAAAAACTTCCGGTCCATTGCTGATGAAGCATCCGGCATGGTACGTACCTATCTCAAGAAGGCACGGCTCAGCCTGGGCGGAGATAACAGGCTGATGGTGGTGCTGCCGGATACTCTTGCAGCAAGTGTGGTCGGCAGAGAGGATCATGTGCAGGAGCTTGAGACTCTTATCGAAAACCGGATCGGGAAAAAGGTGGAAGTAGAAGTAAGGCATGTTGAGGAAGGCAGACATTTCGAGGATACATTTGTGGATATAGAGCAGAAAATAAATATGGAGATAACAGTGGAGGATTAGATATGGCAAAAAGAGGAGGATTCCCTGGCGGCGGAATGCCCGGGAATATGGCGAACCTGATGAAGCAGGCTCAGCGTATGCAGCGTCAGATGGAAGAGCAGCAGAAAGAGCTGGAGACGAAGGAATTTACAGCGGCAGCCGGCGGCGGAGCAGTCGAAGTGACTGTGTCCGGCAAGAAAGAGGTACTTAAGGTGAAGCTGTCTGAGGAAGTTGTGGATCCGGAAGATATCGAGATGCTGGAGGATCTGATCGTGGCGGCTACAAATGAGGCGCTGCGTAAGGTAGAAGAAGAGGCAGGGGCAGCAATGTCCAAATTTACCGGAGGACTCGGCGGCGGGATCCCGGGAATGTTCTGATTTGAGAATTTTACAGAGGTGTTAGTGTAGATGGAGTATTACAGTAACCAGATCAGCCGGTTGATCGATGAGTTTTCCCGGCTCCCGGGAATTGGGAACAAATCTGCCCAGCGGCTTGCTTTTCATGTGATCAACATGCCGATGGATCAGGTGGAGCAGCTTGCTCAGACGATCGTGGACGCCAGGAAGAACGTGAGATACTGCAAGGTGTGCTGCACGCTGACGGACAGGGAGGTATGTCCCATCTGCAGCAATCCGGACCGGGACAAGAAGACGATCATGGTAGTTGAGACGCCCAGGGATCTGGCGGCGTATGAGAAGACGGGAAAATATAATGGTGTCTATCATGTGCTGCACGGGGCAATCTCTCCCATGTTGGGGATCGGTCCCGGGGACATACGGCTGAAGGAACTGATGGAGCGGCTTCAGGGAGATGTGGATGAAGTGATCATTGCTACGAATTCCAGCCTGGAAGGTGAGACAACGGCAATGTATATCAGCAAGCTGATCAAGCCCGCCGGGATCAAGGTCAGCAGGATCGCCAGCGGCGTTCCGGTGGGAGGGGATCTGGAGTATATCGACGAGGTTACGCTTCTGCGTGCCCTGGAGGGAAGAACGGAGCTGTAGGAGGGTGTCTGTGGAGAAGAAGAAAGTGACGTCATCCGATGTGGCCCGCCGGGCAGGTGTGTCCCAGGCCACCGTTTCCATGGTATTGAATAAGAAATATAACGTATCATTTTCAAAAGAAGTGATAAAGAAAGTGGAGACAGCTGCCGAGGAGCTGGGATATGTGCTCCCGAAGCGGAAAGCGAAGAAAGAGGAGCGCAGGGAAAAGCTCCTCGTTGTATTCAGTCCGAACCTTACGAACCCGTATTATGTCATGCTGCTGCAGGGAATAGAGTCCAGGGCGGCGGAGCAGGAGTTCGGGATATTCATCTGCAATACCCAGAGGGATCTGAACCTGGAGGAGCGGTATCTGAAGATGATGCCGTCGCTGAAGCCGGAAGGGATCATCTACATGTGCAATCCCAGCCAGTGTTTCATGGAGCGGGTGGAGAACCTGTCCAGGAAGATTCCGGTAGTGGTGATCAATAACCAGAACGAGAAGCTGAATGTGGACGCGGTGGAGCTGGATAATTCCAAGCTCGGGCGTCTCATGGCCAGACATCTGCTGGAGCTGGGGCACCGTCATGTGGCCTATATCGCGCCGCCGCTGACAGTCCGCCAGAAGCAGAGATCGAAGAGAGTGGAAGGCTTTCTGAAAGAGTTTCAGAAGGTAGGACTGGGTGATAATGTAGTGATCAAGGCTGCGGATGAGCAGATCGACAGGGATGTTCCGGGGGTCGATTCAGAATACAGGATCGGGTATGACCTGACCCGGGAGCTGTTGAAGGAGCATGATGAGCTGACTGCTATTGTGGGGCTGAACGATATGATCGCTTTTGGCATTATGGATGCTCTGCATGATGAGAAATATAAGGTGCCCGGTGACTTTTCTGTTATGGGATGCGATAATACATTGTTCGCAAAAGTGAAGAAGGTTTCTCTCACGACGATAGAGCATTTCGTGATCTATAAAGGAATGGATGCCTGCGATATCATTATCAAGAAGATAAAGTCTCAGATGAAGAGATACACGGAGATTGAGCCGGTCAGTATCTATCATGTTGAATATGAACCTAAGGTCGTAGTCAGAGGAACTACTTCCTATCCTCGTTCTGAGAAAAATAAAATTAGTAAAAAATAGAAAAATATTAGTAATAAATAAGGGATTGCTTTTATATACCAGACAAAATATTTCCTTGATTTGGATGGGTCTTTTGAAAATAGTGTATATTTATAATTATTAATATAAATAAAATATGATTTATATGAAAGATTATAACAGAAAGCACACTATTAATAATTTCCGGGCCTTGTTGACCGACGCATTTTCAGCATATATAATGGGCTCAGAAACAGAAAGGCCATATTCAAAGGAGGAACAGACAATGAAATTTTTTATCGACACAGCGAATGTTGATGAAATCAGAAAAGCAAATGACATGGGAGTGATCTGCGGCGTGACGACGAATCCGTCTCTGATCGCAAAGGAAGGAAGAGTTTTCGAAGAGGTGATCGCTGAAATCGCTTCCATTGTTGATGGCCCCATCAGCGGAGAGGTGAAGGCAACTACCACGGATGCGGAAGGCATGATCAAAGAAGGGGAGGAAATCGCAAAGATCCATCCGAATATGGTCGTGAAGATTCCGATGACCGTGGAAGGACTGAAAGCTGTGAAAGTGCTTGCAGGAAAAGGAATCAAGACAAATGTGACACTTATATTTACTGCAAACCAGGCACTTCTTGCAGCACGTGCCGGCGCCACATATGTTTCCCCGTTCCTGGGAAGACTGGATGATATTTCTGTAAGCGGAGTGGAGCTGGTGGAAGAAATCTCCGAGATTTTCAAGGTTGCAGGCATCGAGACTCAGATCATTGCAGCAAGTGTGAGAAATCCGATGCATATTACAGACTGTGCTCTTGCGGGGGCGGATATCGCTACAGTTCCGTATAAGGTGATCGAGCAGATGACGCATCATCCTCTGACGGATGTGGGAATTGAAAAATTCAGGAAAGATTATATCGCTGTGTTTGGTGAATAAAGTAAAGGAGAATTTCATGAATAAATTAGAACTGATGAAAACTGCAAATGAGATCCGTAAGGGGATTATTACTGCAGTGCACAGTGCAAAGGCCGGACATCCGGGCGGATCATTGTCAGCAGCAGAGATTTTTACGTATCTGTATTTTGAGGAGATGAATATTGATCCGAATGATCCGAAGAAAGAAGACAGAGACAGATTCGTCCTGTCGAAGGGACATACGGCCCCGGGGCTCTATTCCACACTGGCGGAGAGAGGATATTTTCCGAAGGAGGATCTGGTGACGCTCAGGCATACAGGATCTTATCTCCAGGGACATCCGGATATGAAGGGCATTCCGGGAGTGGACATGTCATCCGGATCTCTTGGACAGGGAATCTCGGCTGCAGTTGGAATGGCAATTGCCGCAAAGCTTAAGAATGCGGATTACAGAGTATATACGCTCCTCGGCGACGGTGAGATCCAGGAGGGGCAGGTATGGGAGGCGGCCATGCTCGCGGGACACCGGAAGCTGGACAACCTTGTGGTGATCGTGGATAACAATAATCTTCAGATCGATGGTCCAATTGATGAGGTAAATTCACCGTATCCAATTGATAAGAAATTCGAAGCTTTTAATTTCCACGTGATTGATATAGACGGAAATGATTTTGACCAGATTGAGGCGGCATTTAACGAGGCTCGCAGTGTCAAAGGGCAGCCTACGGCAATCATCGCGAAGACGCTGAAGGGTAAAGATGTTTCCTTTATGGAAAATTCAGTTGACTGGCATGGAAAGGCTCCGAACGATGACCAGTATGAAGTTGCTATGGAAGATCTTAAGAAAGTAGGTGAAGCATTATGTCAGATGTAAAGAGAATTGCAACAAGAGAAAGTTATGGCAATGCATTAGCCGAACTTGGAAATGAACATGATGATATCGTAGTTCTGGACGCGGATCTTGCAGCTGCGACCAAGACAGGGATCTTCAAAAAGGCTCATCCGGACCGCTTCATTGACTGCGGGATTGCTGAGGCAAACATGATGGGGGTTGCAGCAGGGCTTGCTGCTTCCGGCATGGTTCCCTTTGCAAGCTCATTTGCCATGTTTGCGGCAGGAAGAGCATTTGAGCAGGTTAGAAATTCCATCGGTTATCCTCATCTTAATGTTAAGATCGGAGCTACACATGCGGGAATCTCCGTAGGCGAGGACGGTGCATCCCATCAGTGCAATGAAGATATTGCACTGATGCGTGTGATCCCGGGGATGGTCGTGCTGAATCCCTCCGATGATATCGAAGCAAGGGCAGCAGTGCGTGCGGCTTATGAGCATGACGGACCGGTTTATATGAGGTTCGGACGCCTGGCTGTTCCGGTGATCAATGACAGACCGGACTATAAGTTTGAACTGGGCAAAGGGGTTGTTCTCAGAGATGGAAAAGATCTGACGATCATTGCAACAGGACTTCCGGTATGTAACTGTCTGGAAGCAGCTGAGAAGCTGGCGGAGGATGGAATCGATGCTAAAGTGATCAATATCCATACGATCAAACCTCTGGACGAGGAACTGATCGTGGAAGTTGCGAAAGAGACAGGAAGAGTTGTTACAGTTGAGGAACATTCCGTTATCGGAGGGCTTGGAAGCGCTGTATGCGATGTTCTGGCTGAGAAAGCTCCTACGAAAGTGATGAAGATCGGAATCAATGATGTGTTCGGAGAATCCGGACCCGCACTGGAACTCCTTCATAAGTATGGCCTTGATACGGAAGGAATTTATAATAAGATTAAGACGTTTGTTTAAATTTTGAGAGTATTCAGAAAACGGAAGAAAAAGGGGACAGGTACTTTTTTCTTCCGTTTTCTGATAATTTGAAATAAAATCAGAAAATACATGTGCATAAAATAATAGAAACTTAGTCTTAAATGTGATATTATATTTATCTAATATTTTTTATTCTTCTATTTTCAAAAATAATAGAATCTATATTAGTCAGTTCCAATTCGGAACAATATTCAAGTAACTTTGAAGTAGATAAAATTATTAAAGGAGGAACTATGCCAAGGGAACGACGAAAGAAAAGTTGTAACGATGTTTATCATATTGTTTCGAAAGGAAACAGTAAGATATATATCCTGCAAAGTGATATCGATAAAAGACGTTATTTATCATTAATGAAAAATAAGAAGGATAAGTACGGAGTTAAGATTTATGCATATTGTATTATGTCAAACCATGTTCATATTCTTCTGAAAAGTGGTTTTGAAAGCCTTCCATTATATATGAAAGAGGTAAATCAGGAGTATGCAGTCTATTATAACGTGAAATATGATAAAAAAGGTCATGTATTTCAGTCGAGATACTATAGCAGCTGTGTAGAAAATGAGGAGTATCTTTTATGTTGTATCAGGTATATTCATAATAATCCGGTAAAGGCATCTCTGGTTAAATCTATAACTGATTATCCATTCAGCAGTGCGCGTGAAATAATTCTGCCCAATAAAAATCAATCGAAACGATGCATTTCTGACGAATCATTTCAAATCATTGAATCCCGATTTGAAGATATTGAAAAATTTAGAGATTCCCATGATTATTTTGATAATCATAGCTTTTTAGATATACGAGAAGAGCAGGAAGCTTATGATTTGGAACGAATCAGAAATCTTGCAGGGCACTACGTAGTTGATAAGAATTTGGAAAGTGTAAATATAATATTTAAAGTACCTCATATTAAAGAAAGGTTTATAAGGCAGTCAGCTGAACAAACAAAGCTTCCACGATTAAAAATTGAGAATATTCTGAAAACGGTGGAAAAAAGTACCTGTCCCCTTTTGTCGAACTCGTCTGACAATAACTGATAAAATCATTCAATTCCGTGTGCTATTCTCTTATGGACGCCGGGAAAACATAATTTTTGTCAGGAGGATGAGTATAAATGGAAAGACAGATACCGAAAAATGTTCGTCAGATTGGAAATGTGAGCGACAGTCCGAAAATCTATGTGGAGGACTATGTAGATACATTTTTGACTCAGCTGTGTGAGAAGTATGAAAAATCGGGGAGTATTCCTATAGGGGCGTTTCTTGTGGGGGACATACAGGAAGGCGGAGAGGAGGATTACATTTACATATATGGTGCAATCCAGATGCACGAGCTGAAAATGTCCGGGAATGATTATATCATTGATGATAGTACATGGAAACAGGCTTTTGAGGACTGCAAGCAGTACTTTGAGGATGGGGAGATGCTCGGATGGGCCGTGGTCCAGTCGGGGGCGCCTCTCATTCCTGATTCGGAGACTGTGAAGCTTCATAAGAAATCGTTCCCGAAGAAGAATACAGTGTTTGTGATGAAGGATCCGGTGGAAAAGGATGAAGTATATTTTGTGCATAAAATGAATGACTTGATGGAGATTGGCGGGCATTACACGTATTATGAGAAGAATCCGTGTATGCAGAATTATATGATCTCCACTCGAAAAAAAAATGGGGTGTACCCATCGGAGACTGTGGAAGACAGAGCTGCAAAGGACTTTCGTAATCTGGTTAGAGCAAGGGGGGAACGTCAGAGACAGAAACGGGCAGGAAGTCTGATGTATGCGGTGAGTGCGTGTCTGGTACTTATCGTGATCGTGATGGGAGTGTCCATGCTAAACAGCTTTGAGAGAATGAATTCTGTACAGTCTACGCTGGAGACGCTGGCCGGGCGGACAGATAGCGTGGAGACTCAGGAGACAAGCGGTATGGTAACAGCGGTAACAGAGGAGGAACAGGCGGGCGACGGCTCAGATGAGAGCTCTGTTCAGTCAGCAGGAGCAGAGCAGATGGAAGGGGAGGAAACCCTGGAATCTGAGGGCGAGGATGCCGGTGAATCTGATGATAGTTCAGGGGAGAAGAATGCCGGGGAAGATTCGGATAATAATGCAGCCAGTCAGGAACAGGCAGGCGGGACGGCCGATGCCGATAAAAATACAGGGAATGACTCAAATGCAGGGGCAGGATCGTCTTCCGAAAATGGAAGCGATGGCGTCTATGTTGTGGAAAAAGGAGATACTCTTGCGATTATCAGCAGAAAAATGTACGGTGATGTATCCCATATTGATGCCATCTGCAGAATGAATGGGATCGAAAACGGCAACCTGATTTATGAAGGTCAAAAATTGCTATTACCGTAAAATCGTGGTATACTGATTGCGCAATGCGCTTGTAATATACTGTGAACACTTGTGAATAACCGAATACAAAAGACGAATCAAAGGGGAGTATTATGGCAAAGAAAGATATACCTTATCTGAAGGTGGTGAAACCGCCGGACAATCCGAAAGAAGTAAGAAAAGAAGAAAAGAGGAGAAAAGGAAAGCTGCGAAGAGCGAAGTTCAGAAGAGCTCTTGTTCCCGTCATACTTGCAGCCCTGGCGGTATGCGGGACATGGCTTCTTCTGAATAACCAGACATATGGACGTGCAAGGACTGCCAGCAGCTTTCAGCAGGATCTGTCGGATACTAACAGTTATGTGCAGTTTGCTGACGGGATCGTCCGTTATAACAGAGATGGAGTTGTTTATCTGAACAGGAAGAATGAGGAGCAGTGGATCCAGTCCACTCAGATCCAGAACCCGATCATTGTGACGAAGGAGCACGCCTTTGCTGTTGCGGATAATGGAGGAAACAGTATTTTTGTATTTTCGGAAGAAGGGCTGAAAGGAGAGATTGAGACAAATCTTCCTGTTGAAAGAATCGCCATTTCCGATCAGGGAATCGTGTCTGCGGTCCTGAGCAACGAGAGTTCTCCTCAGATCGTAACATATGACGCCGCAGGAAATATTCTTGTCGAGCAGCAGGTTACGATGAGCAATACAGGATACCCGATCGGTCTGGAAATGTCTGATGACGGGAATGTGCTGGCTGTTACTTATCTGCATACAGAGGGTACGAATATAACGTCCCGGGTTGCATATTACAACTTCGGTGAGGCGGGCCAGGAACAGTCGGACCACCGTGTTACGGCAGATACGTACAGTGATACGATCATGTCTGAAGTGTTTTTTATGGGCAATGACCGTTCTGTTGTGGTCGGGGATAATTCCTTTGTTATATATCATGGAAGCGACGTTCCGGAAAAAGAAAAAGAGGTTGTGTTAAATCAGGAGATACGCAGTGTATTTCATTCTGATAAATATATCGGCTTTATTCTGTTGAACCAGGAGAAATCCGGTTATGAGCTGAGGCTTTTCAACCGTTCGGGAGATCAGGTGATCAACAGAGAGATATCCGGAGAGTACAGTAATGTGAAGATCGACGGTGACGAGGTTCTTCTGTATGAAGGTACCGTATGCTGTATTATGACGGCTACCGGGATTACAAAATATCAGGGGGATATTAATACGGATATCCTGGAAATGTTCCGGGCGCCGGGACTGAACAGATACTATGTGATGAGCGTTAATGAATTGTCGGTAATTTATTTAACGAAATAGGAGTAATTATGGATAATTGGCTTTTGATTGTTGTTGCAGTTATTTTTGTTGTATGCATCATTGTCGGATATGTAAAGGGATTCCTGAAGTTCGGAATATCGCTTCTATCCACAGTTCTGACACTGGTCATCGTAGCGTTCCTGTCTCCGTATGTGTCGGATGCTCTTGCAAAATATACGCCTATCGATGACTATATCGAAGAAAGATGTGTGGATTTGTTTATGCCGGAGATATCATCTGAAGATCTCTCGCAGGCTGATCTGAGCGGAACGCCCTTTGCAGATCTGACACCGGAACAGATGGAGAATCTGTCGGATCTGAATCTGGATATGTACGGGATCACAGTAGATGACATTCTGAATGTGATAGGGGAGATTCCTTTGGATACACAGATCAGTGAGATTGAAAATGCGCCTGTTCCGCAGTTTCTGAAGGACAGCCTGCTGGAAAATAATAATTCTGCGATCTACAGTGAACTGGGTGTGGACAGTTTTCCGCAATATGTTGCTGCCTTTATTTCCAGAATGGTGCTGAACCTCCTGTCGTTCCTCGTGACATTTCTGTTGGCCATTATTATTGTGAAGGCACTGATGTTCGCGGTAAATATCATCGGGGAGCTTCCGGTCCTGGGACTGATCAATCATATCGGCGGTGCAGTGCTTGGACTTGTGCTGGGGCTTGTTATTATATGGGTGGCCTTTCTTGTAGTCTCTCTGCTCTATGCAACCAGCGTGGGCATGAGTATGTTTGAGATGATAGAGCAGAGTCCGATACTTACATTTTTATATGAAAATAATCCGATCATGAACAGACTGATGGGATTTTGAGATGTATTGTATCATCTGTGAAATGATTGCGGTATCGCGGCGGACGGTTCTGGAATCTATATGATCAGAAGAAAATTTAAATAAATGCTAAATATATATTGACAGCAGTCCCCCAAATGTGGTATTTTATAAAAGTTCAATGAAACCACTTTGGGGGATTAGCTCAGTTGGGAGAGCGCCTGCCTTGCAAGCAGGAGGTCACGAGTTCGACTCTCGTATTCTCCACTTGGCAGCAGAAGCTGCTGAAAATTTAATAAGGTATTCCTCCTTAGCTCAGTCGGTAGAGCATTCGGCTGTTAACCGAAGTGTCGTTGGTTCAAGTCCAACAGGGGGAGCTCACAAAGCCCGTAAATTCAATGTTTACGGGTTTTATTTATTTCCGCGAGCAACGAGCCAGGCGGACATGCTTGCATGTCCATTTGGCGGTGCTGTGTGCCGGTGGCACACGTTTAGCACCGACCGAAGTGGAACGTAGACCTGCCGCGAGAGTCAAAGACCATCGGGGTCTTTGACTTTGTAACATGTCCCTCGGGGCAAAATAGACCGTCTGCTGAAAAAAGCAGATCGGGTTGATTTTACTTCCATTGGAGGGCTTCTAAGAGGAGTTACCTTAAAAGATGTGATGATAGGGATTTCCTTATGCCGTAATGTAAAACTGGCAAATATATTTTACCGTCTGAAATTGATAGAAGCGTACGGAACCGGGATTCGGGAAATAATGGAGGCTTATTCGGAAACAGGGAAAAAGCCTGAGATTGAAACTACTATGTCGTTGTTTCATGTTCAACAGGGGGAGGATTGCAGAGTCTGCACCTCCCCGCTGATTAGTTATAGCTTATTTATATCCTTAGTAATAATTACGTTTTCGCCCGTCCCAAGAAGATTTTCGATGACAATATCGCCTGTTTTGACCGGGGCTTTTACACAGATTTTTCGGATCTCATCCATGGCGCTGAATATTTTACTTTTGGGGATTGGTCCGGTCAGACGGACGCTTGCCAGCGGAAGTTCACCATTTTCTACTTTCACTGAGGTCGCGATATTACGCATGGGAGCTGTGATTTCCTGAATTGCATACTCTTTTCCACGGGGGCAGGTATTTCCACTGACTTTCAGGACTTTCCCATTTTCTTCATCTGCCTGTAAGGAACATCCCTGGGGGCACATGATGCAGATAAATTCTCTTAACATACGGCGCTCACCTCCAGATTCTCGTTGTTGTTTAGCTTCTCTGCATCGATTGAAATCTGAATCATCTCTGCAGGGAGAGCTTTTTTGAATCATAGGAGGGTACATTCCCCGATGCTTGCATCGTAACTTGCTTAACGATACATTAGAAAAGTGATAGAATGTAAGCGGGAAGGAGAAGTTGTAGATGAGTGAGAATATCCACAAATCACACAACGTATCAAGGCTTATGTATCATTTTGTATTTCCGACAAAGTA
>DXCZ01000004.1 GCA_019115765.1 Candidatus Mediterraneibacter stercoripullorum
CCGCCTCCGCGTCTCCGGCCGGGAACTCTGTGGCTTTTTAGGCCCCTGTCCTCAGCGACAGGTGTTATCTTACCACCAGTTTCTGGAATTGTCAACGTTTTTTCTGTTTTTTATTTATTTCAGACAATTCACACAATTCAAGTGACAAAAAGACAAAATCACATTACTTTTCCGCACCTGACGCGGAGTCACACTTCACCTGTAAAGACAGCCGCGCTTTCAGAGGAAAGCGCCTGTAAAAGCCTGTCCCGCGAAGACAGCTGCTACCCCCGCAGCCATACTGAGAGCTGCATATAAAACAGCAGTCCATACATTTCCGCCGCTTAGCAGATCGCCGGTTTCCAAGGCAAAGGATGAAAACGTAGTAAATCCTCCGCATATACCCACTTTCAGAAAAAGAACGAACCGCGGATTCAGCGAATTATTTTTCAGAGCCGCCGCTGCTATCACTCCGATCACAAAAGAGCCGATCACATTGATCGCAAATGTACGGATAGGAAACACCCAGTTTTCATTTACCGGGATCAGGCCGATCAGATATCTGCACACAGATCCGATAAAGCCTCCAATCCCGACCACAATACAGTCCATCATAATAATCCCCTTCTCTTATTCCTGTTATTCTTAGCACTGATGCTCTTCTATTCCTCATCAAGGACGAAATCATACAGATCCCCTTCGATCTTATAGATTCCCTCATACGGACGTTCTGCATAATAACTGCTGCCCGCCTTATACATGTAGATTGTATCAGAATCCTTTCCCGTTATAAGTTCGACTTTAATATAGTCGTCTGTCACCGGTGTGTCATTCACACTCTTGCGGGACGTCAGTTCAGAATGTACCGCTGTCTGTGACAGTTTTTCGATCCATTCCCGGTCTTCATGGGTAACTGTCTTTTCTTCCGCAGTTACAATCACCGAGTCGATCTTCTCAACTTCCGGGATACTCATTTTACCGTCGCTGCCGCACCCGCTCAATGCCAAAACAGCAAGCGGCACACCAACGGCTCTACACATTTTCTTCAAACTTCTCTTCAAATTTGCCTTCTGATTCTTCTCCATCTTCACTTCTGCCATATCTTCCTCCCCGTTCATACCGCAGTCCACCGGCATTCTTCCATACCTGTTTATCAGATTCTGGTACAAGCATAACACATAATATGTTTATAATTTATGATTTAAATCTTAATGTTCTATGAATGGCTTTTCATTTTTGACTGCAAATATAGAGATTCCCAGCAGGATCAGCGCGCCTGCCGCCATCCACAGGAAGGCTACATTCATTCCGTGGATCAGAGCACGGTCTCCATAAGCTTCCGCTGAGCTCTGGCTTACAAGCGTCATAATGCCCACAAACAGTGCAGATCCAATGGAACCGGCAATGGTACGGAAGGAAGCGAGCAGTGAGGATGCATCCGCTACTTTCTTGAATTCCACCTTAGTAGTCCCCCATGTCAGGAGTGGCATCATCAGGCTTCCGATAGAAACGTTCCGTACCACATTGAGGACTGCGGCCACCCAGAGAGGAGTGCTCAATGAGAGAAATACCATTCCGATATTACTTATGAGAAGGATTGCTGCACCTGCCACGAATATCTTTTTGATGCCCATCTTATCATAGAAACGTCCGGCAAAGGGGCTGACAAGTGTGGTAGCGAGAGATCCCGGCAGTGTGACCAGTCCGGATATAACTGCGGAATAACCCATAACGCTCTGTACATACAGCGGCATCATTACAGATGATCCCATCATTACAAGATAAAGCACCATACTTGATATCACACTGACAGCATAATCACGGTTTGCCAGGATCCTCATATCGAGGAACGGCTTCTCAAGGCCGCACTGACGTACAACAAAGAATACGCATACAACAGCACCGATCACCAGCGGAGCGCCTGCCTCCATGCTGATCAGGCCATAAGTTGTGATGTTTCCGATACCAAGTGTGATACCGCCGAACGCCAGGATACTTTCCACGAAGGAAATCACATCGAACTTCTTGTCCTGGAGTTCCAGCACATTTTCGAAAACAAAAGCTGACAGAACAAAGGAGGCGGACATACTGTGCCGCGGACATAAGGACGCCGTTTCCACATGCCTGCAGGACCCTTCCTATCATCATCACCGCAAAGTTGCCTGAAAAGATGCTGAAGAGCAGACCAATGATAAACATTCCTATTCCGCTCAGATACAGCCTTCTCGTAGGAAATCTGGTTATAAGAAATGCGGTCAGAGGCATCACGACTCCCATAGCCAGTGAATATCCGCTGGTGACCCACTGACCGACAGATGTACTGACCCCAAAGTATTCCACCAGGTTCGGCAGCGCAGTTGTCATAGCTGTTGAAAGGGTGGATGAAGCAATACCGGAAACGACCAGACAGATGAATATCATCATCCGCTTTGCAGTATCATTATTCTCCATGATGTTCCTCCATTCTGTGCCATACTTTTTTATTGATATTATTTGCGATCTCCTGGAGGATCTGTTCCGTCAGTTCCAGATCCTGCTGCCGGATTCCGGCGCTGACCGTTTCATAAAAATCCGCATGGATCTTCTTGATCTGCTTTGCGGCGGGGATCGCTTTCTCAGTCAGATACAGATGTTTCATGCGGCGGTCATTTTCATCACCAGCAACAGTTATATAACCGATCTCACTGAGCTTCTTTATCGTTTTTGAGAGTGTGGCCCGGTCTACACGGAAACGCTCTGCCATCTTCTGAGGGGATGCCCCGGGATATTCATAGAGATATTCCACGTAGAACTGCTGTCCCCAGCCGATCTCATATTCTGCAAGGCCATGATCATAGTACATCTTCATCAGTCTGTCGCAGATAGAAATACAGCGGCCCAGATTTGAAAAATTCTCATTCATATTTTGCTGAACTCCTTTCCTGATAGATCGCACGTTCTGTGTTCAAAACTATATCACAAATTAGTAGCGTACGCAACTATTAAATTAAAACGACGGAGACAGGAACGGGCGGGAAAGCATACGTGTCATACACATAGTTTCCCGCCCGTTTCTGTCTCGTCCAGACATTTATAATAAGCCTTTTAACTCCGTTTTCTGATATATTTCAGTATTTCAGCTTTTCCTTCTGAAAATGTCGTCCCGTTTCCAGAAGACGACACCCAGAGCAATCACAATAAGGATCCCAGCCGCGATCCTGCCCCAGTCGCCTGCAGACAGAGACGCCAGGTCAAAGCACCGGACATTCACCCACATCTGGTTGATCCGCTGGTTATTCTCCTGGTCAAAATACTGCATGACAACAGCCCGCTCCAGCACATCCTGCGGCGGATACTGGGCGAAAAGCTGACGGTTTGCCTGATCCGGTTCCGCGCTGATCACATAATCCGGATCTGAGTCGTCGCCGCTGAAGAAGAATCCCACCGGATACTCGATATTATCCTCACCCTCCTCTTCTGCTCCATAGCACCAGTCTGCATAAGCATAGATAATATCGCTGTCGCCGCCTGCGATTACAGACGTATACCCGATATAGTACATGTTGCGCACCACATTGTCAGGTCTGGACATAAAATTGATAAACGCCTCCGCCGCCTGCTGCTTTGCGCTGTCTTCACCGATCCCGTCCTTGAGCATGACCCATCCGTCAAACCAGACGTTGGTGCACTCTTCCGGTACAGCATAGGCGAGGATATAATCATCGATCTCCGCCTGATCCAGAGTATAAACCGCATCGCCGGACCATTGATAATTTGCCAGCACCTTGCCGGTCACCATGTCGGCTTTTCCACTGTCGGACTCAAATGAATAGGCGTTTTCCTTCATCTGCTTCAGGATATCCTCAGCCTTTTCTACAGTTTCTTCATCCGTCTGGTTCATCAGTTCCGCGATTCGCTCCAGACGGTTGTCGGAATTTATGAAATCCGGATCCAGCAGTTCTTTCTCGTTAAGGATCCCGAGCGCTGCAAAATAACTGTCACGGACATTGTCCTTTACAGTGACCTGGCCCTTATACTTCGGATCTGCCAGGATAGCCCAGTGCGAAACCTCCTCCTCGGAGATTTCTTCCGGATTATAGACGATCCCGGTGGTCCCCCACATATACCCTGCTGCATAACGGCTCCACGGTTCTCCGTTGATAGTATTTGTATCGAATATATTTCTTATATAATCCGAGACTCCACGGATGTAATAATTGTCTTCCCTGTTCTCGTCGAAAAACCCGTCTGAGAGAGGCTTCAGCCGATCCTCGGCGATCAGCTTCATGAACATATACTCTGATGGACAGACAAGATCGAAATCATTTCCCAGTGTAAGCTGGTTGTAGAGATCTTCATTCGTACCAAAGGTAGAATATTCCACATCAACGTCCACACCGTAATTTTCAAAATACCATACTTCAAAATCCTCCACCATGGAGTTCTCCCCGAGAATCACTGTCTCATCCTCATTGTCCAGTTCTATGGCCTCTTCTTCATCCCAGCCGCCCTCATCGATATATTCTTCCCAGTTGGCAATCCGCAAAATCACCTTTTCTGATGAAGACGAAGCTGTACCGCCCTGCACTGTCTGCACGTTCGTTTCGTCAACTTCCGCCTCAGCAGCTGACACAGCCAAGGGTCTGTTCCAGACACCTGGCATCAGTACTGCCACAGCCAGAAGCGCCGCAGTCACTTTAATCCTTTCCCCTGCTGTCATACGCGCTCACCTCCTGCTTTCCAGACGGTCCGGCAGCCGCCAGGTTCATGATCACTACCGCCAGGATCACCACGAGAAAGATCACGGTGGACAACGCCCACAGTGCCGTCTTGATCTCTGTCTGCGCGCCCTTTGTAGCGTTATAGACATAGGTGCTGATGGTGTCGAATGTAGCCGGTTTCGTGTATGTGGAGATAAAATAGTCATCCAGCGATAAAGTGATCGACAGCATAAATCCGGACAGAATCCCCGGAATGATCTGCGGGATCACAACTTTAAACAGCGCCTGGAACGGAGTAGCACCCAGATCCAGCGCCGCCTCATAGAGCCCATTGTCCATCTGCTTAAGCTTGGGAAGCACAGCCAGATACACGAAGGGCGTACACAGTACCACATGTCCGATCACAAGCGGGATAAATGTATTCTTCTCGATCCCTAAAACGACAATCAGCAGGATACAGATGGAAAATGCAGTCACAACATCCGCATTCACCACCGGAATCTGGTTCGCCGTATTAATGATCCTTCTTGAGACCGGTCGTGAATAAAAGGCTCCGATAGCGCCCATAGTTCCCAGAACAGATGCGATCACAGCCGCTCCCACTGCCAGAAGCAGCGTACCGACGATCATATTGCGCAGCTCATCCATAGTAAAAAGTGTAATATAGTTCTGCAGTGAAAATTCCCTTACAGCTCCTATGGTCGTAGAACTGGTAAAACTATAAAACGCCAGAATCAGTACCGGGATATACATGAAAAGTGCAACAACTGTAAGCCAGGAATATGATATTATCTTCTTCATCACAGTATCGCCCCCCTGTTGTCCAGCTCGCTCTGATCTACTTTTCCCGTGAAAATTGACACCACACAGATGCCTGCAAACAGGATCAGCGAGATCATGGATCCGTTGTTCCAGTCATAGATATTAAAATAGCTTCCAATGAGAGATCCCATAATATACGTACTGTTATAGATCATATCCAGGATCACATAATTGGTCATGGCCGGAAGGAACGTCATGGTCACACCGCTGACGATCCCGGGCATGGAAAGAGGCAGCGTCACGCGGAAAAATGCCGCTGCTGGGCCTGCGCCCAGATCCTGCGCTGCCTCCAGAAGGCTGACATCCAGCTGAAGGAGCGTGGTATACAGCGGCAGGATCATAAATGGAAGGAAATCATAAGTCATGGCGATCACAGTATTTAGGAAAGGATGCAGAGACAGATTTCCTTCAATCAGTGTCAGGACTTCTTTCAATGCTGTAATCCGCAATGTGAAATTAATCCACATAGGAAGGATAAACAGCATGAGAAGCACCGGGCCTCTCTTCAGACCGCTCCGGGCCAGCACATAAGCAGTCGGATAGGCAATAACAAGACAGACAGCCGTAACTGCAAGGGCAACAACGATACTGTAGCATAGCGTACCTATGGTATTACCGTTGGTAAAGAAACTGAGCAGATTGGCCAGCGTAAAACTCCCTGTCCCGTCCGTAAACGCATAATAAACGATCACTGCCAGCGGCAGGACCACAAAACATATGAGAAACATTGCATATGGAATACACAGCTGTTTCCGACTGAAACGAAAAACTCCCATGATCATCCCTGCCTTCTCTTCAAAATGATCTGATCCTCCGGAATCATCAGGCTGACATGGTCACCCTCGTTCCAGAGATCATCCTCATCAAGTACAAAATCATCCTCAGTTGCCGTGCGCACCGTATAATTATAATGGCTTCCTTTATAAATGAAGGAAATGATGTTTCCATTTGCCCTGTATTCTTTCGGCTCATCGCTCATGGAGACTGCCTTCACTGGCACCTCAACGGTCACCTCCATATCGGTCAGATCGATTTCTTCTCCATCTGCCGTGAGCACGGCTGCCTCTCTGACCAGGCGGGAACCTTCAAACAGCTGTGTCAGATCACAGCGGTAATTGCCGCCCGCAAATGCAACCCGGCCGTCTTTTGTGATGATTCCGTCAAAGACATTCATCATGACGCCTGCCGGCATGACATGAATATTGTCGGGATCGATCCTCATACCGATCTCCTGCCCCGGTTTTGCACTTCGGATGTTCTGGATCACAACTTCATTATCCCCACATAGTGCTGTGATTTCATAATACATTCCTTTAAATATAGTAGAATCCACGACACCACGGATCTGCCCCTTTTCCGGCGCCGTGATCTCCACATCCTCCGGTCTGACTACAACATCCACCCTGGTATCCTTGGGTACATTGTCTACACAGGGGAATTGGGCATTACAGAACTCTACAGTCATAGAAGCCGTCATTTTTCCTTCAAAGATATTACTCTCTCCGATAAAATCCGCCACAAAAGCATTTTTCGGCTCATTGTAGATCTCTTCCGGAGTGCCAATCTGCTGGATCATACCGTCAGACATGACCACTACTTTGTCAGACATGGTCAGAGCTTCCTCCTGATCATGAGTCACATAGATAAATGTGATTCCCAGTCTCTCATGCATGGACTTCAGCTCAAGCTGCATCTCTTTTCTCATCTTCAGGTCCAGAGCACCCAGAGGCTCATCCAGAAGAAGAATGTCCGGCTCATTTACAATAGCCCGGGCAATGGCGATCCTCTGCTGCTGCCCTCCGGAAAGCGTAGAAATCCGTCTCTTCTCAAATCCTTCCAGATCCACCACTTCCAGTACTCTCTTTACTTTTTCGCTGATCACGGACTTGGGAAGCTTCTTCAGGTTAAGGCCGAATGCCACATTGTCGTACACATTTAAGTGCGGAAACAGGGCATAGCGCTGGAACACCGTATTGATCGGTCTCTGGTTTGGCGGAATATGGCTGATATCCTTCCCATTCAGCAGGATTTCCCCCTCCGTAGGGAACTCAAAGCCTGCTATCATCCTCAGAGTGGTTGTCTTCCCGCAGCCGGAAGGCCCCAGGAAGGTAACAAATTCCCCCTTTTTTACGGTCAGGTTGAAGTCCTCCACCACAACCGTATCATCAAAACTTTTCTTGATATTCTTTAATTCAATGATATTTGTTTCCATGGTTACTCTCCTTACCATGCATATCTTTTGATGCTTAATCTTATTAAGTTTAGGAGAAGCAGGTGCGTTTGTCAATAGATTTTACCATTTGTAAGACTTCTTGGCATATTTCCATGGCAAAAGCGGTCTGTTTGTGACTTGTTTGTAAAATCTGTGAGTGACAGCGGATTTCAGCAGCGTTTAGTAGTATAATGGTATATGGAAATCAAGAATATACAGGAGGATGATCACATGATTTTCAAAGACCGTTTCAAAGATAAGGTAATGATCCTGACAGGCGCTGCAAGGGGCATTGGCCGGGCTACGGCTCTGCGTGCTGCTCAGGAAGGAGCAAAGATGGTACTGGCGGACCGTCTGGAGGAACAGGGTGAAGAGACGCTGAAGATGATCCGTGACGCAGGCGGAGAGGGAATCTTCCTTCCGCTGGATCTCTCCATTGAGGAGAATGCTCAGACTCTCGTTCAGAAAGCTGTGGAAACATATGGAAGAGTGGATATCTGTGTCAATAATGCGGGAGTGATGGGCAATCCCAATCCGGTCCACCTGCTTCCGAAAGAGGATGTAGATTATACCTTCGCCAACAACTTCTATACCGTATATTTCTGCTGCAAATACGAGCTCCGTCAGTTCATCGAACAGGGAGACGGCGGCGTTATCGTAAACAATGCGTCTATCGCGGGAATGACCGGACTGGAAGGAAATCCTGCCTACAATGCGTCCAAGCATGCAGTGAACGGTCTGACGAAAAATCTTGCTCTGGACTATCAGCGCTACGGAATCCGGGTAAATTCTGTCAATCCCTCCGGGACAAAAACTCCCATGGTTGAGGAAGCCTACGAGTATGTTATGAAGAAACGTGAGGCGGCCAAAGCCGCAGGGGTGGATCCCAAGGAGATTGCCAATATGGGCGGCAGAAAACGGATGCCTATCATTGACCGCCAGGCAGAGCCCGAGGAGCAGGCTGCAGCCATTCTCTTCCTCTGCTCTGACGACGCAAGCTATATGACAGGCGCTACACTGCAGACCGACGGAGGATGGACCTCCTTCTAAAACAGAAATCCCCGGCAGAACGGGTCCGGTTTTATCGTGGCCGGACTCTGCCGGGGATATTTAATGCTCTTTTTATCTTCCGGAGTATTTTATGCTCTTTTTTACTTACCGGCAATCCTCACTTCACAGTCTTTCCGGTAAAATGCTATTCCATAACAGATAATATCACGGTAGCCCTCCGTTCGAAGTTCTTCCGCATATCCTTTTTCGCTGATCTGTCTGACAGCAGTTTCTGCGTATTTCCCGGTCTGCTCTCGCCACCATATCCTTAATGATAGAGTTCGAACTGGTATTGATCCAATATGGACGCGGGAAAGCATTGATACTGGCATCCAGATCATAGAGAAATTTTATCACACTCCACGGGTTGTATACTTCAGTATCTCCGAACATATATCCGTCATACCATTCTTTCATATCAGCAAAGCGTTCTTCTACTCCATAGTATTCCATTGCCCGGCGTACTTCCGCCTCGGTAAATCCAAAATGCTCACTATAATTCCTGTCAAGCACAGAAATAATATTCAGATGGTTTAATCCTGTGAAGATGCTCTCCTTGGAGATTCTGAGGCATCTGGTGATCACCGCAAATTTCAGGCAGGAATTTGTTTTCAGCGCTGATTCAAAAAGGGATCGGACCAGCCCCGCCATTTTATCATAAAATCCGCAGAAATATGCATTCTCAAGCGGCACATCATACTCATCTATCAAAATGATAACCGGCACATTCTTCACTGCATATAAGCATTCACTGAGAAACTTAAGCGCACCTGAGTATTCATCATAAGATGCTTTTCTGTCCATAATATCCCCTTCTTCTTAGTCCTGCCCTTTTCTCAGACGTTCCACTACACTCTCTTTTGCTATTGACTGATAGGCTATGCGTCTTGCAGGAGAATATGGTCAGCTCCGTTCAGAAATGAATGCTGACGCATGGATGTACGGCACAACTACTACAAAAGAATTTACAAATTACCGCAGACCTGATCTGGACAGCACCGCTCAGGTGCCGGAAGGAGACTTCACTGCCGACACCAGTGCATCTATGTACTATGTTTCCCTGGACACAAAGGGCGAGATCGGATGGGAATCCGGTACATTCAATAACAGAGGGCGGGGAGAGTCCCATGCCATTGAAGTGCTCACCGCTTCCACTCCTGCTCCGTACAAAGCGTACCTGAGAAAGCGGGGCGTCTCCTATATCATCGCCGGAGAAGATAAGATGGACTGCCGCGCAGCCATGGAGAAGCTGTATCAACTGTTCCATATAGAAAAGCTGCTGATCTGCGGAGGAGGCATGGCTGACTGGACCTTCCTGTCAGCAGGCATGATCGATGAGCTCAGCCTTCTGCTGGCTCCTGTAACGGACGGAAGCCAGGGGAAGGCAGCGTTGTTCTCCCGGATGGAAAACAGCGATATGGAAGCTCCGGTAGAGTTTACGTTGAAAGAGGTTAGACAGACAGAGTAGGGAGGACTGTATCTTCAGTATATGACTGAAAACGTGGTGAAATAAAAAACAGGTTTGACAGGATTTTATGATATTCTGCCTGATCTTTTTAATCTAGGTACATTCTACACGCCACAATCCACAGCGGCATCTTTTAATCTCAGAGCGTATTGCCATAATTTCTTCCGGCGATAGAGTCAATTTATACTCATCATATACATGCATGTAATATGCCAACATATCAGCAAGTTTACAGATAACGCACTCACCCTCTTCCGCTAGTATGCCGTGTATACTTATTCCTTCTTTTCCACACCAAGCACCACCAACTATATCACCTATATGATTAACTACTTCCTTATCAGATTGCACGTAATCTGGGAAGTATTCTTTCATTCCTTTTTCTCGGTTCACTTCGGCAATCATGTAATCAACTTCCTGAAGCGTTGCCATTCCCGATTTTTTTTGGTGGATTGGAACTAGTGCAGGATGCAACTTCATCATATAATTCTGATTTTTGAATTCTGTACAGTATTCTTCATAACACTGCCTTATATCTGCCAGGGTATCGTCGCCTTTTGATGCCAGTCTCCATCCTTCAGCCCGTACATAAGCCATCCATCTCTCGTGTTCAACATTATAATAAGATTCTATTTTCCCCTTGACCACTTCTTTAAACTCTACGGGATGTATATGTTTTTCGAACAGCTCCTTTTGCTTTTTATCATGCGGCACCCGCATAATTCCAAGCCCCAGTTCCCAGAGTTTAGAATTGATATGAAGTCCATTTGCAATACTTGACCGTCTGTTGCTCTGCTTTTCATAAAAATTCTTAATTGCATTTCTACGCTCTTCTTTTCCTGAATCCCTGTTCAGACGCCAATAGTGGGCCTGTACACCAAGCCCCAGATATTCCAAAATAAAAGCCGCATCTGAATGATTTTCAAAATACATCCTCCTATTTCCGAATGGTATAATATCATAATACAACTTTTCTCCTGATCGGGTATTTTCATGCAGATTCCATAAAGCTACACGCTTTCTGCTACTTGTTATGTGCGTACAAATCAACGGCTGCAGTCCTGTTTTTTTCATATAAAAATACTTTTTCAGAAATATCGCTGCACGTATATTATCCTCATCTTCTCCCAGACATACTACACAATAACTGATATCACCTATTCTATTTAAATATTCTTCCGTGACATTACTGAACACATTTGCCTTATATATATCTATATTGTATCCTGCCCCTTCTTTAAAAAGTTCTGGACACTCTTCTTTCATTTTTTTTCGAATCAAATTTCCTTTCAAATCAATCATGTAAATATTAAATTCAAAATTTTTCATCTGTCCACACCATACTGCTGCTTTCAAAAACTCCTGGCCTACCCTACCTCCACCAACAATCAGGAGTGAAAGCATTTCTTTACAGCATTGTTCTCCTACGTCCTGCTTTTTATCACTCTGATTCACTGGTATATTTATACCGGAATACAATGGATACTTGTAAAGCTGCTCATACACTGCATCCCTCACTTCGTCCATAAGTACTATCCTCAAATCTTCTTTCTCCTTTGCATCTAGAAGAATTTCTGCTTCAGCTCCAGCGGCATAACAATAGACTGCAGTGTTTCTCTGATTAAGTTTTCCCGAATCAACCCATGATGAACCGCTAGTCATGTTGTCAATCATTAAAAGAGTATTGTCGATATTTTTCTCATCATCATCCGATATATGAAAATAGGCTATATATCGCTTTTTATTATTCAGTCGCAGATGTTGCATTTCACCAGCAATAAAAACCGCATTCAATTCCTTTGCATTTTCCTCAAGCTCTATATTAAGATTGTCTTTCTCACTGGACCTGCAGAAAATAATCCCTATTTTCCTTCCGCTTTCCTTCGAAGCCTGATACAGACCGGTCGCAATTTCAAGAGATCTATCATTTAAATCAGAGAATACATACAGATTTTGTTTTCCCCGGAACATAAGCCTAAAATGTTCAAAACAATTAGAAAAATATTGAAGTACAAAACTCAGGGTAAATACCGGTGCCAATAGATAAAGGAGACATATCAGCACCTTGTAAGGATAAAAGAGTATCCCCAGTACATCTGGTGACAGAAAATCCAGAACATCTGACACTCCTGTATCGACCACAAACATACGGATACTCTGCGAAATACTCATCGCTACTGCAAACCCTGCCTGATCCGATAGATACATTACCGGAAAACATACAGATACAGATGCCAGAAACACTCCTGCTCCTAAATATCCCACTGCTTTTTTCCCCTGGCTTCTCTTAAACAAAAACGCAACTAACCCAGCTGCAATAAATGCAACTGCAAAACAAAAACATATTCCCCATATCATAAAATATCTTCATCTCCCTTCTCTATGATTGCTCTTATAACTTCACCAAGTCTCCCCTCGTCTATTACAGTTCTGTTAATATATTTCACCTCCATTAGCCGGCTCCGTTCTTTCCTGCCATTCTGTCTGGCAATAAGCTCATCTGCAGTCCGGCTGTTTGACGTTACAAGCACCGCCTGTCCATCGATTCCAAAATGATCTGCGAAATATCTAATTTCCATCAGATGTGCTGTTTCAGGCACTGTCATCTTGGCGGAAATGAAATATGTCTTCAGGTTCCTTGTTCCTATAATATCAACCTCATTATTAACTGTGCGCTCATTCGGCATTTCGCTTTCATCTGTATTCCAGCTGAATTCGGAATTAATATTCAGATCATCAAAAATTCCCATCCCCAGACAAGTGAAATAAATCATTGCCTCAAGAATATTTTCTTCTCTCTGGAGACATGCCTTTACTGCGTCAGATGCATATTTGAAAGAAATCTGCACACCGTTTTCTGATGGAGAAATCTGTAGATTTTGTATCAGATTCTGGCGGCAGCCAGCCCCCTGAAGCCCGTTTTTTTCCACTATACGCAGGCTTTCCGTGAAAATATCGGACATAATATGTCCTTTTCCCGACGGATCCGTAAGAGTCTTTTGCCCGCAGCATACATTGACATAAAGCGTTCTGTCCGTTATCTGATAGTGTCGTTCCTTTTCCTGCGTTCTTGGGTTTAATTTATCACGGTAGGTAAATATATATTTGTGTCTGACCGGTTCTCGCTCTGCCTGTATCACCAATTTTTCGAGGATCTGTGCAATATTTCTGCTGCCTGTCGAAAATTCTGCCGGAAGATCGTCACCCTCCACGGGAATCCAGTATGAAGCAATCAGGCCTTTTTCCAAACACGCGGCAAAAATAAGATCTAATCCTGTCAAAACCAGCGCCCGTCCACTGACCGGTGCTGTTTTATAGGCCATGGTCTTCCCTTTGTCACCTTCATTTAATGCAACCGTATTTTCCCCCTCTATGTGAACCAGCTGTTCAATCATCTCTTTCCATCCCCAGGCTCCGATTTCTTTATAAGCATTCCAGATTCCATGATAACGTGAGCTGAGTCCCAGAATTGCATTTTCTTTTCTGTCTGAATCCATATAGGCTCCAAAGAGATAGAACATCTCCTCTACAGTCAGGTGTATCTCTCTGGCATACATTTCCACCATAGGATCGTCAAGGCCTAGAAGTCTGCGGTTCTTAACCATCACTCTTCGCTTATCCCTAAATACCGGATGCTGATATAACCGTCCAAGCTCCTCCGCGTCAAGTCCGGTAACATCAATTACTGAATCGGCTCCCACATAGGTAATATCTTCAAATCCACACACAGACAACTTTGTGCTGCTGCCTCGGAATCTCAGAAATTCATTATAAAACTCTACATTAATTTCTCTTTCATCCATTGGAACAAAAAATACTTCCTCCGGTTCCAGAAACAGAACGGAAAGTATATTTTTCCAGTGATTCTCTCTACCCGAAACATATGGTCTGAACACAGTCCGTATACATCCATCTGAAAGGATTTGTGGGACACCGCATACAATATCTTCATCTGATTTTTTGTAGTCATGATATGAATTATATTCATGAACCACTTTCATTCTGTTATACAGTACTTTCAAACTTTCGTGGATACTTCTGTCATATCTGCATATTTTGTCACAGACCTCTCTAAGTTGTTCCATTGCCTGCTTCCATACAAGTTCTGCATTGCTCTCTCCGGCAAAAGCTCTCTCCCTGACTGTGACAAGCCATACAAAAGCCTCCTGCAGCCTTTCACTCTGATAAATATGAATTTTTCGCTGCAGACTATCACACAGCTGGTTTATCTCTGATCGGATCTCAAGTGTCTTCTTCCCGGCTATCTGATGCAGCTTCAGACTAACGAGATCCAGATCATCCAGCCCCTCTATGAATTTTCTGGACAGTTTTTTTCTGTTCCAGTCCTTCTTTTCAAAAAGTCTCAGATGATTCCCGGGGCGGGCCGGTACCAGACAGGGATGAAGTCTACGCTCTTTATCTTTGAAATCATTACCACCAGCAAAAGCATATTGTTCCAGCTCACCGTCAGTGGGAAGATCCCATCCGTTTATAACCATGTAAGCGCACCAGCTAAGATGTTCCAAACTGCTCAACATCGCTATAAGCTCTTCGGATTTTGTCTTTTCTACGGCAAATACCCGACGGTAAAATTCTTCTCCGGGCGTCTCGCAATCTGTATCAATTCCCAGAGCTCCCAGCTTATACCTGACAGACAAAGCACTTCTCATGGAGGAATCCAGATTATAAACGTCGTTTTCGAAAGAATCTCTTATTTCTTCCCTGGAAGCTCTTTCGTGACTTCCCCTGTAATAAAAGGCATGAATATTCAGCGCCCATTTCATAATCCTTGTACCGAACAGCTCTTCATCATAGTAAGAACATTTTTTTACATCACTCACCGGCGGAGCCGCTGTTGTCTTTGGAATGATGCCTCCTGATCTGATTATGTCATCCGCATCATTCCACAGCAGAAGAAGATATCTTGATCTTATACTTCTGATAATTGCTGCATCATTTGAGAGCATTTCTTCTCTGCTCTTCTCATACAGACGGATCTCAGCCATCGGTTCCTCACAGATTCTCGGTCCTGCTGACAGCCTGTTATTCTCATCCCATACACATTCATCTTCCCGGTAAATGTGTACTGTACGTATCAATGCGGGATTTTCTCTTTTGAGTGTGTCCATAAAATCTGCTGCATCTTCCGCATACAGGCGTATTCTCAGTTTCATCCCCGGCATGTGGACACAGGAAAACACTGCTTTAAAAAAGGCTTCCCTCATTGGCTGCTTCCCACAGATTGCTACGTCAAGCACCTCTTCCCCGTCCTCATTCAGAGTATGCTCATATACAGGCCATTTATCGAGAATATGATAAGACTGCATCATAGAATTTGCCCGCGCATATTCCTTTTTCGGAATAAACTCCTGAGCGTCCAACATTTTCTTAAGGCGGTTCAGGTCCCGGCACATCTCTCTGGCCGAAGGATAGCGCATCCGGAACTTCCGGCTTAACGATCTCGACAGAATCTTCCGCATAAGAGCAGCCGCTTCCGGATCATCACATCCGTACTGTCTGCATATCTGATCCGTCTCATACTCGTTCCCGTATCCGGTTTTCAGATCTTCATCTGTCGGGAATCGGCCCATAATAAGCTCAAAGGAAATCAGTCCAAGACAATACACATCCCAGGATGGTTTCAGAAAAGCTGTTTTGTTCACGTCAAACCATTCGTTTAGTTCTTCCAGCTCGGGCGGCGTATACGGATATGTCACCCGAATATTATGTATACTGTCGAGCTCATGCCATGAGACAATACTGTCAACATCAAACAGTTTTACCGACTGCTGGGACGGAATCCACAAAATATTTGACGGATTCAGATCCATATACAGATATCCCTGCTCATTGAGGAGCTGCACCGCCTCCGCTATCCGATAGATCAGCCACAGTTTTTCCGAAAGATTCTGCACCTTTGAGCGGGCGAGAATTGTCCCGAGGTGCATATCACTCAGAATATAAATCGAATCTCCGTATTCCGCCATATGATACGGGTGAACCATAACTTCCATAGCGCTGCTGTCCGCAAGTTCTGCCTGAGTTCGATACGCGCGCCGAAAAGCTTCCTGCATTTCCTGATATATTCTGCTGTTCACTGTATCTTCTTCAATTAAAAGTTTTGTTCCCTCCCTTTTTATATGAAATTTCTCTTTCTCGGATACAGGATAGAATTCTTTCATAATCATTCGTGAACTGTTCTTTTCATCCGTAAACAGGCGAACGATATATGTCAAACAGGAAGTGCCGCTCCCGATTTTTTCCTCGACTACAGCTTTCTGTAAATATCTTTGTCCTTCCAGAGCGCGGAACTTCAACTCCAATTTGTCACCTGCATTAAGAGAAATTCTGTCTGTATATTCAGTCATCTGCTCCTTCCTTTCCAGCATTTACTATCTTCCACATATTTCTGAGCGAATCAACAGGTGTATCCGTCTGCATCAGATATGCGAGCATACACTCATATGGATTCTGGAGATAAAACGGCATCATGCCACATTTCCGCAAATATCCGTTAACATAAATCAGGAAATCCTTATACACTGCCTCTGTATCGTTTTCCATTACACATTCTTCGTAGGGCTGATAATCAGAATCCATACAGAAATTAAGGAAAGCCATGGTTATAATATCGCATCTGCGTACCTCTGGATTTACCATCCCGTTCTTTTTCTGCTGCTTTGTCCCGTCCGCCTGCCGCTGGATATCCGAAAACCTTTTGCTTGTGATCTCAGTCTCTGTAAACCATGATCCAATCAGTGTACCATCTATCTGACGTTCACTGGCATCAAGCCGCTGTGCGTCTTTCACATACAGAAAATCCCGGAAAAGCTCTTTGGTAATCTTCTCTGTCGTTTTCTTCCGTTTGGCAGGTTTCTCATTGTAAACAACCAGAATACCGTCCACGGCATTATCTATATATCGTATCTCACCTGTCTCAGCAATAACTGCCCCTTCTTTGCTCGGTGCCATGGAACGAACGGTAACTTCTCCGGATGCATTTGCCGTAACGCTCTTCGGAGTCTCGTACGTATAGTTATCGATCCGGAATTTTGTCCCGGCAGGTATATCGGTTCCTGGTCTGCAAACTGCGTATATCTCGCCTGCGGCACGCCTCATCTCTCCCACCTGACCGGTATACTTAAGCGTTGAAGCCGTATAAGCACTAATTACCCCTGCACGTACAGCAACCTGATCCGGAAAAAGTTCTTCTCCTTTTCCTGCATAGCCAGGGGTTTTCTTCTTTGCCAGACTGATTTTATACGCTTCTGTTCCCTGCACCGGTATCCTGACTTCAACTGTTTCCATGCGCGGAAGTAATGTTTCATTCTCCAAAATAAACTGTATGTGCCTTTTTTCCCTTCCTTTTACGGCGTAAAAGACCGTTCCTTCCGGCAGGTATATCTCACGCTGCGCATCATACTCAACTTTTAAAACGGCTTCCGCATATTCTTCTGTGCTGCGATCCATTCTTTTGAAATCCAGGATTTCCTGTTCATGAACTTCTGTAAACTGCCGAAACAATTCCATAAAAATAACTGACGCTGTTCTGGTCTGCGGAACTGACGCCTTATAACGGGCGAAAAATTTTTTCAGTTCCGGGTTCAGAGTCCCCGGGATGCATTCTTCCGAGCTGTACACTTCAGATCCTGACATACTGTGTTCCAGTAATTCTGTCATCTGATCTCTTACCTCTTCCGTACTGTTAAAATAGACTTTCTCTCTTTTCTGCTCAGAAGGCTCGATATTCTCATAATCTCTCATGAGTGCCTGAAAACACCTGTAGTGATTCTTTTCACAGAAGTGGAGCGTACAGTATACGAGCAGTTCTTCCGAATTATAGTAGTTGAAGCCTGCCCTTTTCACCGCCTTTTGGAGCAGTTCCTCAACATCTCCCACCGGTAGTCCGAGTCCGAGTCCCAATTCAAAAATTCTTTCGGAAGCTGCTCTGTCAAAACTATCCCAGCTTCTGCTCCATTCTGTAGTAAGCATCTCGCGAATATGGGCGTATGTACACTTCTTCTCCGGCATCCCGTTGCTGCGGAACGTCTCCGTAACATGTGCTGTCAGTTCTTCAACTGTCTCTTCACATATATGTACTTTTTCTTCTCTTCCTTCCCACATATAAAGAAGATAATTCACTATGTACTGATACAGGGGAACTGTCTTCAATTTTCTCAGCAAGTCGTTCGTTGATTCCGCCGCTGCCAGTTCCTCCCATTCCATTTTCTCTCCGGCAAGACCTTCATACCATTTTGCCATCTTATCCTCTATTGTTTGTGTATATCCGGAAAATACACGACTGTCCGCCATCTGTTTCTCCTTTCTTCTGTAAAATTTATTATATATGCTGCCTTACTTTTTATTTTTTCACTGACGTTATCTGGAATACTGCTGTAATGTCCTGGCTTCTGCCATGAGCAGATGTCACTCTGAAATAAAATACTGCCTTTTCTCGGCTTCTGTCAGGGTCTTCCCATCTAAAATTTCCTCTGCACGGTCACGGAGCTCGCTGTAAGTATACAGTGGTGCAAAACATCCGCCGGAATCAGTTGTGAAAATCTCATTTGCTTCAAAACTCACATATCCTTCCGATATATCTGCGTACGGATAAAATCTCCCTTCGTCATCCACATAGTATATTCGAAGCGATGACGTTTCCATTCCGTCATCATTCATCATGTAACCATAAAAACCTGTTGCAAAATAATGTTCATTTCCGTCTGTACGGATTTCACTTACATAGGTATCATTATTCTGATCCTGCATAAGTATCTCCCCGGTTTCCACATCCCACATTGTCAGTTTGCTGTCATCCCCACAGCTCACCAGATACCTGTCATGGTTCATAAACGCAAAAGATATTTGATTATAATATCCACATGGAAGCGACTGAATTACATCGCCTCTCTCCAGATCAATAATCTCAATCGTTCCATTTTGGCTGTAAACTGCAGCTATATTATTCTCTTGTCCCATACTCACTTCATCTTCCGACAAATAGGTTTGCTTCCCGCCTATTTTAATCCATATTTCATTTTCCGTGTCCCAGATTTTTATTCCCTGAGTATCGTCGTCGGAGAATAAACAAATATATCTATCGTCCGCTGATATCCACATATCAGAAATGTGTCCGCACGGAATGCTTTCCGTTGCCAGATCAGGAATTTCTATGCCGTTTTCTGTGAGATCCGCTATCACAAAGCTGTCATAATTGTGCAGAACGACTTTTTCAACAGTATGACAGAAACTATACTCCATATAGTTCCACCCGGATTCCTCTTCAATTCCTGTTTCTGATATTATTTCTCCAGTCTTCAAGTCTGCCATAACAAGCGGTTCCCCGCCTCCTGCAATTTCGATTATAATATATGGAGTTCCGCTAACATTCCGGATATATACTTCATGTATCCACTGTTCATCAGTGCTGCATTCATACGTAAAAAGTATTTCTTCACTTCCCGCTCTATAAACTTCCAGCTTTGTACTGAATATACTATTATCTTCATCAGACAGAACACATCGATAAATATCGGCATTATTGTTTTCTCCAGTCTGTACTGTGCAATATTCTACACGGCAGATCTGTGTATCTTCAGCCAAAGAAAGCATTTCTTCATCCTGAAACATGCCGCCGATGACGATTCTTCCGGTTGATGCCACCGGCCAGATCACCGTATTGTTTTTTTGACTGAACATAAACCCGAAAACATCCGCGGATATGGATCCCAGCTCAAATTCTGTACTCATCTGTTTTACCGTACAGAGTCTGATACTTCCATTCTCAAGTCCGACAAGGAAACGGTTATCGTCATATTTATATACCCCAAATATATTTTCAGGATAACTTCTATCCTGTATCACCGTTCCTGCAGACGGATCCAGAATAAATATTCTATCCTTTATAACCGCAGTGATCACTTCCTGCTTTTTATCCTCTACTTCCATATTTTCCGCTGACAAGCTGCAGGGATTATTCATAGCCTGAGTATCATATACGGCCGACGTCCATACCGGTTCGCCATCAGCAATATTATATTCCGTAACAGAAAAGCTCCGTTTCGGTGCATTTTCCACTGCTTCTTCACCGGCAGGATATTGATACTGAATTGACACCACCTTGTCATTTCCAAGAAACAGTACTTCCTCCGTTTCAGTCTCCGAAATCATCCTTATACTGCCATCCTCTATAGAAAGAATCATGAGGCCTTTCTGCAGTTTAATATCATTCGTATCCACCGAAACACCAATTGCTGCCAAATTTCCATTTTCAGAAAAAGAGAGGGAATTCGCGTAATACTGCCGATACTCCTCATCGCAATACTGCACCTTCTGAAGACATTCACCCGTTTCAAGATCATAAACCCCTATCTTACTTCCATTTGTCAGAGCAATCCGTGTATTCCAAAGTGCCACTGCATATGATCCGGTTGTAAGATTTTCTTCATCCTGTATAATACGAATCACTTTTTGCTCTTTCCACTCCACATAAACAATGGACCGATCAGATATCAAAACCGCCGTTTCTTCTGAAACCGGGAGAAAATCATTAAAGCCGTCTTCTTCCAACCCCTCAATTTCTTCAGCACTGATCTGCCAGATACACTCACCGTCTGCAGGATCCAGCACATATGCATTACCAAGCAGATCCACGCAGAAATATCCCGTTTCTTCCGGGCTCAGTCTATTGTAGTCTGCAAAATATGTCCCCATATTCTGTCCTTTAAGCTCTACGGAATGAGCCGGTCTGTATTTAATCTGGTTCGTCCTGTCATAGGAATACAGTGCATTATTCAACGCATACATCTGTTCCGGCACTACAGGTTCCTCAGAGTCCTCATTCTCCGGCTGAATTGCAAGCGCAGTCTGCAGTGCTCCTTCCCTGTCGCCTCCGGCAAGGAGTTCTCCCGATATCTCTGACAGGTATCTTGCCTGGTTGCGTCTGGCCTCCTGATAGCGTCCCTCCGACACGGACGCCTGATGAAATGCATAAGCTGTGAATAATATTGCCAGAACTGCGACTGTTCCAGTCAATGTAATCATTCTCCTGAGCTGATATTCCCTGTGTCTTTGCCTTAATGTATCATATGTACAGGAAAGCATAGGCGCGAGGATCCGCAGGAATTCTTCTTTCAGCTTTTTCTCAATTTCTCTACGCGAACTTCCCCTGACGTCGGCTGCCATAGGCTCCACTTTGATCCTGACCGTCTTCTCTGTGCCGTCATCACCTGTAATCTTTTCCTCGTTATAACACAGGATCTCCGGAAATGCTTCTTCCGGTTCTCCCTCAACGAGGAGCGTAAGCACCTTATCCTTCTCATGCGTCTCAAGGAATGTCGTGATTTCCCTCTGCACCCAATCTGAACGCACGGCCCGAGGCGAACAGATCACAATAAGGTACTCTGAATTTTCCAGCGCCTGGCGGATATTGGACCCCAGATCAGACGACAGGGGAAGTTCCTCCCGGTCACGGAAAACACGGCTGATTTTCTTTTTTCCGGAAATCTCCTGAAGCTTTCTGGATATATGGTAGTGTTCCAGCATAGAATGAAGCCTCTCGGCAACAAAAGAGTCGGGTTCACTGTGGCTGTAACTGATAAAGGCATCATAAGTAATCTTTTCCATCTCTGTCTCCTTACTGTAATAATCGGAAATTTCTATATCAAAACTCTTATGAATCTTGCTCAGTCAGTTCATAAGTTTTTTTAAACTCATCTTCTGCCACAAAATTAAATTCAACATCACATATCTTTCCATTTTCATCCCGGTCAATCCGGTAAAAAACGATTACCGCGTCTTTCGCGGCAGACAACTCCGTATCCCAAAGAGGCGCCTGAAAGTACCTGTCCGGTTCATCCTCATGGAAAGTCAGATGCTTATGCTCAACAAGATACTGTATTTCCGGTCCCATAGGGTCACCATACATCCATACGGATACTGTATTTGACTTCTGCTCGTAAAATTCACGGGCAATATGACGGTGATTTTCTTCAAAGAATTCCGCGCTGTTCGGATATGGTGTACCCGAAGAATCCAATTTGATATAGTCTCCTGTATGAGCAATTTCTCCTGAATGTCCTTTTGCCTCCTGAGAAAATACTTCAAAACTGCCGTCTCCCCTCAGTCTGATCTCCCCTTCCGCCGTCAGGCCATCCACAACGTCACTCTCATCTCCAAGCCGGTATGCCTGAACGACTGCAGGTCTTTTTTTTGCTTTTTTCATATATCCTCCTGTATGACAGTTATGTACTGCCATCTCCACATTCTCTATTCCAGATATTTTTTCAGTTCCTCAAAATCCGGATCCAGCATTACCTTCTTTATATCGAGTTCTACTCCCTGTACATAAGAAATAGCTTCTATATCCTCCGGCAGCATCTCCGGAAACCGGAATCCATCCACCATTACCGTGACAATCTTTTTTTCATTCTCCAGGGCATATGCAATCTCGTATCTCATCCAGTCAGACTGATCTTCCATACATTCATCAAGGCTTCCCGGTGTGAGGATCACGATTACATACTCACTCTGGCAGATAGCATTGCGTATCTGCACCGGATATTCTCCCTGCCGCATGCTGTGAACATCAAAAAAGGTCCTGTCGCCTCTTCTGTTCAGCGCATCAAAAATCAGCTTTGCGATATATCCTCCGTATTTTCTCCTGTAGCTGATAAAATTATCATATTCCGTCTCCTTCTTTGCCCTGACACTTTGAAGATCTATGCTGAGTTTTTCCAACAGTTCATACAGATTATATACATTCCGAAGAAGATATTCACAAAAAAGTTTACGGACATGCGGGCATCGATCTGCATTTATAGTCTCCTCTTTAGCCAGTCGATAAAGCTTGTCAAGGCCATCCTCGTCCAGCCACGCTATTTGTCTTCTTTCTCCATAGCAAACCGCTGCGTCTGCCTCCTTATATTGTCTGTAGAGGCTCAGATAATAAAGATAGAGCATCAGATATCCACCGGGAAGAGATGCCCCTGACATACCGCCTGTAACGGAATCCATAAGACCAGAACGCACAAAAACTCCGTTTCCGGTATGGTCCGCACAGTCCAGATCCACAACCGCATCCATACTGCTGCCGGAAACAGCCCAATAAATATATTGATACGGTCTGTATAAAACTTTCTCATCAGAGACGGCAGTAATCCCCTCATTGCTTCTCCTGCTGCTACGCAGTTTCTCCATAAAAAGCGGCATAGCCTCTGCATTGACTCCGGCTGCCAGTCCGAATGTAATGGAATGAACTTCTGCAGAAAGATTCTTCGGGAATACCGGACATACAGTTTCCGACAAAAAAGAGAGTTTTTCCGGAAGGTCTTTCATACGAAAATGACAGGGAATAACCTCGTCCTTTCCCTTCTTCAGTTCATAACTGATCTTTGTCTCATTCACATGGACAAGAACGTTCTTGAAATTCAGTGCCTGTTCGCCTGAAATTTTTTCTATGCTGACCGTCAGCGTCAGAAAGCCCTTCCCCGATTCGAGAAACCACAGAAAAATCTTTGGGATGCTGAAGCTGTACTCTATCCTGTTCTCTCCCCGTCCGGCTTTCAAACGATAAAAGCTTCCTGCCCGTTTCTGCAGTCCCATTTTCATCCTCGCCCCGGAATCTGCCTCCATGCATACCATCTGAGCTCCCTCGTCCGCGGCAAGCAGACAGCTTCCGGACTCACTTAAAAGATCTTTTCTCAGTTTTTTCATTTTCAAATCATTCCCATCCGCAAATTTCCCGGAACTTACGTTCTGAAAAGCAGATCGTTCAAAATCAAAAGGAAAAATCAGACAGCAGATAAATTTGTCAAACTGCATAAGGGGACCTCCATACATGTGATAAAACTGGCAGAATCATACTACAAAATCCATTTTATCATATGGAAAGAGGTTTTTCCATATGGAAGCGCAGAGACCGGTTTTCTCCGTTTTTCTTATCTGCTTTTCGGTATTAAAGACATTTTAGATGAAATAGGATAATAATACAAAATCCTGGTCGTTTTCGACCAGGATTTCCTGCATTGGTACATGAAGTATTTTACTGAGAGCGAACAAATTATCCACCGATGGCAGGCAGTCGCCCCACTGCCATTTATAGATTGCCTGCGGCTGTTCGAATCCGAAATAACTTTGCAGATCTCTGACTGTCAGTCGTCTCGCTTTTCGCAGGCGCTCAATGTTTTTACCTGTTTTCTCAAGATTGATCGTCGGGAAATAAACAGTGTTCATTCCTCATACCTCCTCATAATGCAGAAATGTTTGAAAGTGACAGAAATGCAGCAGTGAAATATATTCAACATAGAATATTTTCTGCCGAAAGTCAAGAGGTATGTTTAATTTTATTCCATACATATCTATTGCCTTCTACTTATTACATTGCTCTTCCATAGACATTAATTTTCGAAACCTCTCAAAATCCTCAGCCTGTTCCAGAAGTCCCATTCGGCTCAATGCCGTAAATATCGCGGCTCCGCGCGCGGCGCCGAACGGTTTTCCGCCCGGACTGCAGCTGATGTCCGAGAACGCGTCGTATTTTACAACCTGTTCAGCTAGTTCCCTGTTTTCAAGAAGCGCATTAATATAAATCCAATAGTAGAATGCTGCACGTGGCCTTTTCGGATACTTTGTATCCTCATAAGAATAATGCACCAGACTGCCTTTTTCTTTTAACCGTCTGTCGTTCTTTGCTTTCTGCGGCGACAATCCATACAGTTCAGGATACGGACCTCCCTTCTCGAATAAACAGCTTCCCCTGTAGACATTTGCCACAGGTGCTTTTATATCAAGTGAAGGTATTTTCTTTTCAAGGATTTCAGAACGTATCTTTCTGCCCAGCTCATCCTCCGATGTTCCTGAGACTTCCAGTACTTTCTTATCCGGATAAATATGGCTGAATCGTTCGTGCAGACTCTGCACTTTATTTTTTCTTAAATTCTTCATCTCCGGAGTTACCTGCGGTGTTTCAATAGGCATCAGCACCGTATAAAAATAAGGGAATCTTTCTTCTGCTACAAAAACCGGTTTCTGCTGGATAGTGTTTCCTCCTCTGCGTAAAGCTCATCGGCCTGTTCTTCATCTGGTTACTGAATTCAGTATACTCCAATGTAACAAACGGTTCACTAAACCTGTAGTTTAAAAGCTTTACACTGTGGTTTTTCCGACAATGAGCGCGTCGAATATTCTTCTTATCTGTACGCTTCATCGGCAGAAGCCGGATACACAGCTTCGTCCCATACCCTGCTCTGTCTCATGAAATCATCTGTCACAAGAAGGTATGCGCTGTGCGCATTTTCATCCCATTCTGCTCCTCCGTCATTCCATGTTACATCCATGTGGTACCACTCTCCATCCAGTCTCACAAGGTTCCATGCATGACCGCCGTCAGGAATGCATTCTCCTACCACGAAGTCACATTCAATTCCATAATCATTCAGCAGCAGCTTCGCTGCTCGGGCATACCCGTCACATACAGCGCTTCCATTTTTAAACGCGCTGTATGCTGTATGTGTCTCTTCTGCATACGGCTCCGACTCAGGATAGACAATCGTATCGCAGAGATAATCATTTACCTCGCATACGATCTCGTAATCCGACATTCCTTGTATATTGATCTCACTTTCCGCCTGTTCAAGAAGTGTCCGGGTCTCTTCTTTCATCTGTTTCAGCACATCTGTTTCCAGATTATATTCATAATAAACAGTCATATTGTCCGGACTCCCGCCGATTCCGTACCGTCCAAGACAGATTACATCAAACGGGTCCTCCCTCTCCAGCTCAAGATAGACTTCTGAGAGTTCATCAATATCCGGAAGATAATTCCCCTCACATCGAAAATTCAATACTTCCTTAGTCTCATCAAACATCTGGTGCATAGCCTGCTTCAGTTCCTGACGAGAAGCAATCGCAAGCGTTTCCTGTGCGTCGGATCCGTCTGTGCTGTTTCCGCCCGTACCGCCATCGTTTCCGCCATTTCCACCGATCACAGAATCCGGATCCGCGCTGTCCAAAATTGCATCTGCATCATCATCCGGGATCTGTTCTCCCTCCGGCTCACTGTGAGAACCCGAGAATTCATCGATCAGCCGGTTCATGATCTCATCGCTTGAGAGCAGAGCAAAATCCTGTTCCTGCTTTCCCTCGCCAAAATCAGCAGCGCCGTCACTCAGAATAGAATTCACATCCGGGGAGCTGCTGCAGGCAGATGAGGAAAACACCATCATCAGAACCAGCACCGCCGCCATAATATTTCTTATTATTCTCTTTCTCATGTTCTTCAATGCACCTCCCCGGTCAGAGATTATTCACAATATCCGTCATAATCGTAAATGGAGTATTATGGCTGCCTTCCGCTGCCTTCTCCTCTATAATCTTTTTAATCATGCGATATCCCTTCCCGTATTCATCGTCGCGCTGTTCAAACTGCCGGTCAAGGAACTCCGCATATCCCTCTTCCCCAAGCTTCTGCATGATATCGACTTCCATATAACACGCATGTCCTTCCAGATAAAGAAGAGCTTCCTTCGGTTTTTTTCTCCAGAGTTTCTTCACATCCAATTCCACGAACTGCCATGCATGGGTCAGCTCATGTATCATAGTATCCTGCACTGCATTTCTCGGTCCGCGGCTTTCAATCCAGAGTTCACGGCTCTTGTCATTATAAAATCCAAGCACTCGTCCTCCGCCGGATATCTGGCAGCGTTTTCGGATCGCTTCTGCTGATTTTAATCTAAGATGAATATTCTTCTTAAAACTAATATGATATCCCTTCGTCATGAAATCTACGGTATTCAGATACAGATCCTTGATTTCTTCCCTCATGCTTACCTGCTGCTGTTTACAGCTGCGGCACATGCTTCTTCCGTCGCTCATCTTATAAATAAACAGTGCCGGCTTTCCGCAGAATGAGCATACATGATCCGGATTCACATTCACTTCAGTCTGGTCCCCTTTTGTTTCCTCATCTGTTGTCTCTTCATAGGATGGAAGCACTCTGCGGCAGAAGTCCAGCAGTTCCTTCGGTGCAAAACATTCCGGCGTCTCCGCTCCTCCCAGCTTCAGCCAGGATGCACCTGAATTTTCCCTGAGATACCATTCCAGATAGGCCGCTGTCATCTGAAACAGACGCATTCTTTCAGTATACAGACTCGAAATCATACCCATCTCCAGACTGCTGAACTCAATAATATACAGACTGGCAAATCCATCCTCTTCGTGTTTTTCGTCCCTGCGCACAAACGGCACAAGGCTGTGAACTTTCTCTTCCAGCGGAACTCCCGAGCTGTCTCCGAGCAGACACTCCCAGTAGCGTTCCTTCGGTCGGTATTCTGTTACCGCATACAGGTTCATATAATTTTCAGGAAACAGTGTACGGAACAATTCGCGGAACATAAAGCCCGCGAGCAGGACCGCCCGTTCTCCTTCGTCTGTAAAGCAGGACTTCTTCATGCGCACTTCCATGATCTGTACGTTCCTGTCTCTGACCATAAGAGGCTTTCCATAACTGTCGCAGATGCTGTTAAATTTCATTACCCCGGCTTTCTGCAGCGCAGCTTCACATGTAGAACTCCAGTATCCATAGATCATACGGCTGACGTCTGCTGTGTAGATATTAAAATCCAGCACATCAAAATCCACACATTCATCAGTCTTGACCAGATCTTCCAGAATAAACTCCCCTGACTGGAAATACTCTTCTTTATCTGCGGTCATTGTCTGTTCCGTAAAGACAATACCATCATTCACGCTGAGTATGCGGTGAAGATGTCCGCGAAGCGGAATAACCTGATCACGAAGATAATAGTTATACAGATTTCCTTTTAAGACCGGAAGCCTTCTTTCCTCACTGCCCCGTGTAATCTGCTTTGCAAACACAAGCTGTCCCTGTATTCTCTTTCTTATATTCTCATCTGTCAGGCGCACAAGGGTGCGATGGACAAACCGGTCTTCCGATTTCTGGAATGAACAGTATTCCTCAAAACGGAAACACTCATAGATGTTGTGGAACTCTTGTACATGCAGTACATTTATCAGACAGGCCGACAGAAAGTCCCTGACATTTTCATATTCCCAGCCATACTCCTGGTTCTTCCGCATCAGCTCTTCTTCATCCACTCCGGCATTGCACAGCTGCAGAAGCAGTTCCAGTAAACGGGTGTGCTGCATACCCGACCGATAACTGACTAAAGCGTCAAACTCATTGTTCCGCATAATATTCTGCTCCAGACTGGCTGCAAAATATTCCCTCAGCATATAGGGCGGCGATACGATATGAACAAGCGTCTGATCCTTTCCGCCGTATTTCATCCATGCCCAGATAAGATTATAGAAATTATACTCCCGGTCATAGAGAACCATTACTTCCAGATCTGAGCGGTTTCCGCCTGGGAACTGGTTATACCGAATGACATTATCCAGATCCACATTGTTTCCCAGATACATCATCACTTCCTGATGGCTCATCTTCATGGCATCCCGATAAGTATAGTATCCCTTTCCGCCCTCTGCAAAAACCAGAACTCTGGGCATATCATATTTCACAGCTGTCAGGGCAAGAGGGAGCGATACTCCGAGATATGGAGATTCCGTACTGCCAATCCCCAATCTCCTCTGTATCTTGTAACCGCCGTCTTCCGCCCAGATCATGACATACATACTTCCCGGCAGCCTGTCGTTTTTATACGGAATCAATTCTCTCCCTGTAAAGTGCTCAAACGCAGTCCTGAGTGAATCGCTGTCTATCTGCGAAAGAAGGACATACTGGAGTCTCTGACGTACCTTCCCAAGCTCCGCAAAAATCATTTCTTTCTGTACATTGCCCTGGGCACAGAATCCGACACCGTCTGTCAGGACCACACCATGAAGTGCCCGAAAGAAATCCTGCCGTTTTTCCACCAGACTATGGGTCACCAGATCATAATAGGAACAGACAAGAATATTCATTTCTTCGTTACTGTCAGCATTATTAATATCCGCGATCCTCCATATACTGTATATCTTGTTGATCTTATTCAGTTCCTCCGACAGTGCTGCGCGAAACTTCTCTGCTGAGCGTCTGCTGCTGCACAGCACGAGAAATGTTTTTTCCTGTGATACAAAAAAGTTCATATATGCAGCCAGATAGACAAGGAATTCCCCCTCCGCATAGTCTCTTACATTGATCGACCTTCCGTTGAGCATTGCTGCGAGAGCATTCTGATATGCCGTATTCTGATTTATCCCTGCCTCCTTGAGCTGATTGTTCAGAATGCTCAGGATCTGCGGCTGCTCGCAGACCTCGATCTGATCCTGATCGAGACTGTTGTGCATCAGCCCGTCCCTCAATACCCGGATGTCTTTTGACGCATAATCAGCGAGAAGCGCCCCTGATGATTTCAGCTCATTTTTGTACAGCTGAACCAGTACTTCCATATCACCTTCCAAATGCTCCGAAATATCCTCCGTCCCAAAAGAACCGGCTTCATAGTCTACTGCGTCTTCCAGATAATACTGGATCTGCTCAAACAAGAGAAAGCCTGCTGCCGGCAGGAGATACCAGCCCTGAACCAGAGTGACCGCATGCTCTATGTAGAACTCTGACGACGAAAAAATCCCCACTGTCAGAAAAATGATCTCTGCCATTCCAAGCAAAAAGAAAGC
>DXCZ01000028.1 GCA_019115765.1 Candidatus Mediterraneibacter stercoripullorum
CCCCGTCGATACTGCTGTTCACCTTATCCGACCAGGACAGGGCTTCATACTCCTTGGTGCCGCCGCTCATCAGGGCGAGGATCTCGCGGGTGGTGCCGAAATGGATGAACTTGGCGGGTGCCAAGCGCAGGAGCTTCAGGCGAAACGGGCGCAGGGTTTCCCAGACTACAGAACGGGCGTCATGCAATTCAGTGGTATACGCGCCCTCCGGCTTCTCCTGATAATAGCTCTCCAGGGTGGAATCCTCCGCCAGGGGGTAGAGGAAATCCCCGTACAGGGAGAGACGTACCATATTGTTCACGTACTTTTTATATAACTTATCTGTGCAGATCAGGGAATACAGGGCGTCCAGCATCTCCACGGAGAAGATTACCGCGCCGGTGTCAATATCCACACAGTGGTTCGCGTTGACCGCGCCCGCCTGGGTCAGAGTCTTCACGGTCTGTTTGTGGAGGAATTTCCGCACGGTGTTGTTTTCCCCGTTCAGGAACACGCCGTGGTTCTTTCCGGTCTCCACGTTCTCCTTGAAGGATATCGCCGCCGCGCCCCGGCCGGAGAAGTCGATCTGCAGGGGATTGAACAGCAGGAGCACATCCCCGGAGAGAAGCAGCATCCCCTCCCGAATCCTGGCCGGAACCGAGGACATGACGATGAGGAATTCGTCAAAGAGGGTGGAAGAGCGACCGTCCGGGAGCTTGTGGGGTACCGGGCTGAACAGCTTGCCTAGGGCGGAATAGGTGGGGACACGCTTACTGTCACCGCCAGAGTGGATCACCAGGATGCGGAGGTTGTCGAAATGGCCATGGCCGCATCGGATCTTTTCCTGTTCGTAGATGTAGCGGATTACCGACAAGGTGGCTCCGCCGGAGCCCACACGGACGCCGCCTTCATTTGGGATCACTGCGAAGTGAGTGGCTGTGGGAAGGTAATCCTTCCGCTGCTCGATCTGCATCCGGTAGCCTTCCGCCTGGTCCTCATTGGAGGCGGTCAGGATGACGTAATCCCATACGGGAAAGGTCTCAGATGACAAAGACCGTATGTAGTCGTCCCAGGTATCCTGGTAGGACTGGGATAAAAATAGTGGGGCAAAATTCTTCATGTTCTTTCCTTTCGCTTGGGTTATTTCGTTATACACATTGAGTTCTCTAGCTCAGGGTCTAAGTCGCTTGTTGCGCTTATTGTTCCTATTTCGCTTATTAACTGATTATTTCGGGGTTCAGCCTATGTGCTGGAGCCTCGGAATAATTAACCCTATAGAGAACACAACGCTGGAACTCTCCGTCAGAAGTAATGGATTACCTCTTCATAATCCAAGCAAATTTATTTCCCTCTCCAGCTCTTACGGAAGGATGTTGGGCTTACGCCTTCTACTTTCTTAAATAGCCGACTTAAATACGCTGGCTCAATCTGCAGCTCCGTCGCCAGCGTCTCCACAGTCTTATCCGTAAAGCGGAGCTGCTGCTTGACCCATGTGACCCGCGCCTGATTCAGGTAGGCGTTGATGGTCATACCGTAGCGCTCCTTGAAGAGCTTCATCAGGTAGTATTTGTTAAGGTAGAAGCTGCCGGCCAAATCGTCCAGGCTGATACGCCTCTTGAAGTTTTCGTCAAGGTAATCCTTGATTTCTTGGATATCAAGAGTATCCGGCGTTGCCTGCATTTGCATATCATCCCAAGCATCCTCCATAAGCAGGATTAAAAGAGAGGATAACTTCTCATGGATCCGCATGTCCCGGACATAGTCTGGGGAAGATGCGATGTTGTACAGCTCGTCCAAGATGTCGTGGTAGGAGTTTAACTGGCTCGTCCGGAACACAGGCTTGCCGCCACGCTCCTGATACTTGCGGTAGATAGCACCCATGTTTGGTCCGTAGAAGTGGACCCATTGGAGGGACCATAATTCATTAGTAGGGCCTGCCGTGTCTGTTGTGTATATTGTTGCATCTATAGTTGTATCTACCTGCTCCTGGTGTGCATTACTCCCCGTCTCATGGCTGTACGGTTTTTTACAGTCGATGAACACACAATCGCCGGAATGGAGTGTGTAGATTTCACCATCATAAGTAAGCCGTCCATCTCCGCTTAAAACAGTAAAGAAGAGGCAGGAGCTTAAGCCGCTTCGTTCGTTTTTATGGGGATGAGTAGCTTGCAATGTCCCTGTTTCCTGCAGATGGATAAGGGAGGAACGAGCGAAGGCTGATGGGGTGTAGATGATGCGGTTGGAGGAAACGGAATTTGTATTTGTGAAAAGCAGTGCGTTGTCCATATCCTGTTTCACATCTCCTTCCCATGCATAATACATCATCACTCCGTTAAGACACCCCAAGGAATCTGATCTTTTCCTTTGCCATTTGGCTTGTCTCGCCATGTGGTAAACAGGAATTTATCAAAATCAAAGAATTCTGTTTCTCTATAAGGATACTGCCTATCATAGTTTCCTATATTTGTTATAAGACCTGTACGGACCGATCTTAAATCATAGTCTTTATAATGAAGCGAAGGCATTAGCTGTTTATATAGAGCATAATTAAATGAATCATCCATTTTCATATGATCTACAATTTCGGAATACTCTTGATTATAATTTACGAACAATGCAAGATTAATTGCACATAAGGCAAAAATCTCATCATTCACTCTTTTTGAATAATATGCTACGCCATCATAACCAAGTCTTTTACAAGCCATCATAATAGCCTGTGAGACTATGTACTCCGACTTAAATGTCCTGTTTTCTTCATTAATTCTATAAGAAGTTGCTATTGTGAGCATATAAAGCTTCAGCCAAGAATGAACTCGATTTTCTTCGAATTCATTTAATGCGTGAAAATCGCGTATACTAACAGCCAAATTAAAAATTTTCTGTGTACCATCCAGTAAAACAGGAGAAACATTAAAGAGATTCTCAGATGGAAATCCTGTTTCGATCCAGCATCCATATGAAGAATTTGCTAAATACAAGCTTGGATTTCCCGGAATACTGAATCTGTAATTGCCTGATTTGGCTCTCAACTTTTTAGGTAAATGTAACATATCCTTCGCCGAGTATGCATTTGACGGATCACCTTTTCTACATCTGAAGAGCTGAAGTTCTTTATTATGCTCCCCTGGAAAAGCATAACTATTGCTCAGCGGCGCAACAGCAAACGGATCATTTCCAATGTCCCGCAGCAGATTTTCAATTATTGTATTGCTCCTTGCAATATCGGCTCTATAATAGTATCTTAGTAATTCAAGGACTTTTTTCTTATATTTGTTTATGATAGCAATACTATCTTTATCTGCTCCAGCAGCTTTAGCTTGTTTCAAAACTAAATTGTACTTTTTTCTTAGATCTTTTTCATAATCACAATCCTTGTCCAAAACAAAGGGAGCGTATAACTCTTTACAAATGAAATGATTAGTTAACCAAGTTAATCCCATATTCCAACACCATTCCTATCCTTCTCACTGATTACATACTCCTCCGCATTACCAAGCCACGGAATACCAACTGAGTCCCATTGCAAACATTTTGCCGCTTCAGCACAGAAGTCTTCATCCACACACCATTGGAAAGAACCACAAAAAACTTGACAAACCCCCGGAATCTGATCCGCTGCGGCTTTCCGACAACGGCTGACCCAGTTGTAAAAGGTACTTACTGCAATGTCGTTTTCACGGCACCAGTCAGCATCTGTCATGCCGCTTTGGCGGCATTCATTGATAAGCCGTATCTGTTCCGCCATCGGAACACGGGCTTTGCGAGTACCTGCCATAACCTACCCTCCATAATTGTAGTGAAATAGTCTAAATATCTTTCGACTACAATTATAGGCAAAACTTGAGGATCAGGAAATCCGCAGGAATATTTGGCGCTTACGACAGTTCGTGTGAATTGGACATATAGTTTGGGATTTTAGGAGAAGAAAGTGCTGATCGAGGAGCCTTAGATTAGAAGCCAGATGCGGGGGGCGGTAGTATGAAGAAGACAATATGCTTTATATTTGCAATGATAATGATATAGTGACAGAAATCGATGAGCAGATTGTGTATCATCAGCTGGATCTGGATGAACGGGCTATCTGGAGCCTTCTGCTTGCCAGCGGATATCTTAAGGTAAAGGACAGAGAGGTTTGCCAGTCCGGGTATGAGGAATGGAGACAGATCTATACCCTGGAGCTGACGAACTTCGAAGTGAAAGTGATGTTCCGGCATATGGTGAGGGACTGGTTCTCTTCCGCGGCATCCAGTTACAATGAGTTTATCCGTGCTCTGCTTATGGGTGACGTGGACGCTATGAATGAGTATATGAACCGGGTTGCCGGGGGACATTCAGCTATTTTGATACGGCAAAGGATGCGGAACACACGGAGCCGGAAAAATTTCACTCTGTGAAAGCGATCACTAAGAGTCTGACAGGACCAGACTCAAGTGCCTGCTTTTACCATGGTTTTGTTCTTGGCCTTATGGTGGATCTGTCAGATCGATACCGTCTCGCATCAAACAGAGAGAGCGGTTTCGGGCGGTATGATGTGATGCTCATTCCCCGCCGGGAAGGAATGGACGGGATCATTATGGAGTTCAAAGTATTTAATCCCCGCCGGGAAAAGGATCTGGAAGAGACAGCCCAAAACGCTCTGAATCAGATCCGGGAGAAGGATTATGCCAGGGAGCTGATTGAGAACGGCGTGCCGGAAGAAAGGATCCGGGCATATGGTTTTGCATTTCGGGGGAAAGAAGTATTGATCGAGGAGTCATAAATTGGAGCAAAAAATGCTGCAAGTGAATGAGACAGTAAACTATAAGCATACTGAAACGCCTTTTGACGGTCTGCCGGCCGATCAGGGGGCGTTTTCTGGTGTTTGGCGTATCGTTTTCACGGTACGCTATTTTTATTCCCGCGAGCAACGAGCCAAGCGGACATGCTGGCATGTCCATTTGGCGGTGCTGTGTGCCGGTGGCACACGTTTAGCACCGACCGAAGTGGAACGTAGACCTGCCGCGAGGGTCTAATACCCCGATGCTTGCATCGCTGCTAGTTTGATGCCACGTTTGCTTGCATCGGGGTCTTTGACTTAATAGCAAACTGTGTTCCCTGTTAAATAAAACGCTCCACGGGATGCGCGCTCGCGCGAAACGGAAAATTGTCGCTGAAGCGACTGCGCTCGGCGCGAGAGTTCCGCAAGCAGAACTCTTTGTTCAGGAAAAACCAGAGATGCAATCTTCGGAAAAAAGTTGACGTAAAGCCGATCTGTCCGGTGATATACTGAAAAAATACATGGCAGGCTCTATCGTTGGAAGAAGTTTTCAAACAGATCAGCGGCGGATCTGTTTGTCAGCATACTTTCCGAGATCAGGAGCTATGGGGCGGGCATGTTAATCGTTGATCAGGTACCGATACGTCTTATGCTCATATGTTTATCAGGAGGACAAACACAATGGTACGTGTATTTATATATAATGGAGACATGGATAGCTTAAAACAGATGTACGAAACCGTGGCCGGATATTTCCGAAGGGAGCGGATTACCTTCCGGCTGATGGCCTGCGCAAAATTTGAGGATGCGGACAAATATCTTCTGAAGTCGGCGTCGGAGGAGGATATCTTTTTTGTTGATTTTTCCCGGTATGATGGTGGATTTAAGTTGGCGGCTTATTTCAGAGACTGCAGCTTGAGCGGCTCCTGGGTGTACGTGGGGCAGGATATTGACGGACTTTTAAAATCCCTTTCCATCCGGCCATCCGGCTATATTAGCGATCCGAAGGCTCAGAAGCAGGTTTTGCAGTGCTTAAAGGCACTGGTGGCTTATCATCAGAAGCGGGAGCGGAAGCTGTACTTTTCATTTAAGTTTGAGGGGGAACAGATGCGTCTCCCTTTTGAAGATATTTGCTATTTTGAAAGTAATGCTAAGAAAGTAATCCTGTATCAGGCTCCAAAAACCAGAAATTATATCTTTACAGCGAAACTGGATGACATAGAAAAAGTGTTGCCGGATTTTTTCTTAAGATGCCATCAAAGCTACATTGTAAACATGCATATGATTCGGTGCCTGGATACAAAAAATCATGTATTTATCCTATATTCCAATGAGGAAATATTAATCAGCCGCAGAATGTACACCCAGGCGAAGGAAATATATGAGCGCTTTATCCATATGGAACCTAAGAAATAGAACCGTTTTTTCCAGATTCATGCCCGAATTTGCCGTTTTTAAGACAGACTTTTTTTCAGATTGTACAATATGTCTATCAAAACAATTTATATATGTTGTGTGAAACACAGCTGGAAAGGAGCGTCTTATATGTTTGAAGATTTTTTAGATTTGATTGGTTTAGAAGATGGCGGAGATGATGATCTGGAGATGTATCAGCCCCAGCACGCAAATCAGGATCCTATAGAAATGTATCATCCAGTCAGCGCCGGTACGCCGGTGGATCTGGATGAGGATGGGATTATGGATGGATTACTGTTTCAGGCTCGGGAGGACTATAATGAGGACGGAATCTTTGAGGCATTGGGAGAATTTATGAATACAGACGAGGATGGCATCGTGGAACCGGTGGATCAGTATTCACCCATTTATTATGAGGACAGCGGAGCAGCCCCGGCCTATGAAACCTTTGATCCTTCCCAGGCGGATCTGGACAGTATTGTGGGAGATCCGGCGGGCAACATGGAAAACTGGCACTGGCAGGAAACAGGAACCAGTTGTGCTGTGGCATCCCAGGAATTTGTCCTTGAACAGCTGACCGGGCAGGAATTTTCTGAGGGAGAATTAAGACAGCTGGCAGAGGAAAATGGCTGGTATGATCCGGAGGGCGGAACGACTATGGACGATGTGGGAAATATACTGGCTCATATGGGACTGCATGTGGAGCAGAACATGGGCAGCACCATGTCGGATATTGAGCAGTGCCTGGCCAGCGGCGGGCAGGTAATTGTAGGGGTTGACAGCGGCGAGCTGTGGAGCGGTGAGAATGAAGAAATGTTTGGCCCGGGCATGGATGCGGATCATGCCATTCAGGTGACCGGCATTGATTACAGCAATCCGGCAGAGCCTATGGTGATTATTAATGATCCGGGAGTCTCTAACGGCGGAGGAGCTATGATTCCTATTGATGAGTTTGTTGACGCATGGGAAGACAGCGGATGCTTTATGGTAGAGGCCTATGCATGAGGATAGAATAAATCAGGAGGAAAAACATATGAGTGAAATTAATATTTTGCAAATTGTGAAACAGTTTAACCGGAGTGATTTCAGAAGAAGCTCTATTCCCATGGGACTGGTATCCGGCTGGCCCTGCATCCGAAAGTCAGGCAAGACTCTTGCCCTGACGATCCCTTACTTTTCCAGAACCCCGGGGAAGGATAAAACTGCTATTTATCCCATTTACTGCTCAGCCACTATCCTGATTAATAATCCGGATCGGCTGATCGATTTTACTGTGTATCCTTATCAGACGGAGTGGAAAGGCATCGACTATACAAAGCCTGCAGGGTATTTTAAACATAAAGCTTTGGAGGAGGTTCGCACCAGAGAAGAGTATGAGGCGCTGCGTGGGCAGCTCTATGATTACTATGATGCTATGGCTGCCTCAATTTTGGCCAATAAGCCCTTTGAACGGGAACAGGAAATGATCCGGCTGTTTTCAAAGCTTATGGAACCGGGACATTTTCCTCAGTATTTAAAGATTAATAAAAAGTTTTACGGATATTTTTGTCAGGATATATAAAAATCCGCACCTATTCAGGACGGCGCATTTTCTTGTCTTTTTCCAGCTGTCCTGAACTGCTGCTAAAAATCAATAGGGAGGCAGATACATATGAAATCATTTTTTGAACTAAAGCACCAGGCGGGAAGGCTGTTAAAACAGTGGGAGAAACTGGCCCTGAATCTGGGATATGAAACCTCAGCCCAGACCCTTAAGGAAATTTATCAGGAATTTGAGAAAAAGGAATTAATGGTTGTTGCCGCGGGGGAGGCCCGGCGGGGAAAGTCCACCCTTTTAAATGCGCTGCTGGGCGAGACACAGCCTTTGTTTCCTGAGGATATAAATGTGTGTACCAATGTGGTCACTGTAGCGCGCTATGGCAGAGAAGAAAAAATCGAAGCCTGGCTAGAGGATGGCGGCAGTGTGAAAAAAGAGTCCATTTCCAGGAGCGATATTGAAAATTATGTGTCAGAAAAGGGAAACAAAAACAATTATAAAAATGTGAAGCTGCTGAATATTTCCATTCCCAACGAACTTTTAAAAGAAGGCGTGGCCTTTGTGGATACCCCGGGAGTCGGAAGTTTAAATATCAGCCATGCAGAGGCTGCTTATGGTTTTTTGCCTAATGCGGATATGCTCTTGTTTGTAACAGATACATATTCCGGGCTGACGGAAACTGAGCTGGGATTTTTAAAGCGAGGCTATCAGTACTGTAAAAATGTGATCTTTCCGGTGACTAAGAAGGACGCCAATCCTGATTATTCGCTGATTGTTGAGGATAACCGGGAGAAGATCCGCCGGAAACTGGGGATTCCTGAGGAAGAACTTCAGATCATTCCTGTGTCCAGTAAGGCAAAGCTTCGCTCCCTGGTCCAGAATAATACGGTTATGTATGAGAACAGCAATTTCTTGCGGCTGGAGGAAGCACTCTGGGGGATGATCGCCAAAAACAGAGCTCAGATCCTGATCCTGCCATTTCTTCTTCGGGGAAAAGAAGAGCTTTTAAAAATGGCGGATAGCATTGCCGCTCAGTATCAGCTTTTAAATACAGACCAGGATAAGATGAAAAAGCTGGTAGATTCCTTAAAGAAGGAAATCCGTCGTCTGGAAGACTTTCAGCAGGATGGCGCTAAGTGGCGGAACCAGTTAAATTATTTCTGTACCACTTTGACCAGTGAATCTAACGGTAAGGTTCAGGAAATTGCAGCGGGGGCAAGAAATCTTCTGGATGCTAATGTAACTCAGCGGCGCACGGAAATTTGTCAGGAATCGGTCTATACACAGATCCTTTCAGAGATAAACAATAAGATCATCTGCGGACTTCTGGATATTAAGAAGGTCCTGGAGGGCAAATTGAAAGCAGAGATTGCAGACATAATGATTTCCCTGGGACTGGATGTTCAGGTGAATCAGGATGCTCTGGATGAGCTGGATTTTGTTCCGGATGACAGCCTTCAGGTGGTATTTCCGAAGAAAAAAGCTACAGATCGGATCCTTTCCGGCGGGCGCAAAATCGGCATTAACTCTATGGCTGGGACAGCAGTTGGAAGTATTCTGGGAGGTATTATCGGTTTTTGTCTGGGCGGCCCTGTGGCGGTGGAGACAGGAAGGCTCATAGGCGGGGCGTTAGGGGGCGTATTTGGAACGACCAAAGGCTGCGTAGATTCTTTGAAAAAGTATGACGATCCGGATATTGGAGTGGTAAACCGGGCCATCAGCGGACACATTTCCTCCAGTATCACTGCCTTAAATACGTCTGTAGTCAATGTCATTGCCCAGATCCGCATGAGCCTGTCTACAGAGTTTGAACGGATGCTTAAAAAACGGGTTCGTGAGATCCAGGAGAATATTGGCAAGCTGCAGAAAAATATTAACTTGGCTAAGGCGGATATTCCAGGGAAAATGTCTGAGCTTAAAAAACAGTCTGATGCTGTAAACCGGCAGATTGCTGATGAGGAGAGTCTGGAGGATCTGATTACAGAGTTTACTAAAGGCGCGATAGAGACGGTTTTGCTTCCGGAACATTCCCGGGAGGAAAAAGAAGAAAAGTCGGGGGCTGCTTACAGCCGGGAAGAGAGAACAGCCCCGGCGTCCAATGAGGAAATCGAGTATGGCTTTTTGTAATAAGGAAATTTTCCTGTTACTGGTCGCGGTATGAACGGTAACAGGAATTGTCTTTCAACATGGAAGGAGCGTATTATGGCGGATCGGTATGAAAGTATGACCAGTCTTCGGGAAAGTCTGGAAAAGATATTTGACATGTGCGGTCTTGAAAAAAGCAGGGCGCAGATTAAAAAGTCCACAGGCTTTGCAGGACTTTTAGAGTATTTATGTGATGACCGGGGACTGTGCCGGTTTATGGATACATTAGAATCTCAGGCAGAAAAAGCGGGAAAAGTTCTGGAGGAACAGCGGCTGGATGAGTGGAATTATCAGGAAAATGAGCGCCGCCTTAAGTCTCTGGAAAATGAGGTGAACCGACTTCAGGAAAAGCACACGAAGGAAATAAATGCTTTGCGCGAGGAATATGAAGAAAAATTAAAGCGCCAGTCCGCAGCTTCGCTAAATGCTTGGGAACAGCAGGGGAAAACGGCTGTGGTCCGCCAGGAAAACGGGGTGGCCGCAGGCTGGCGGGAAGATGAAGGAACGTTCTCACCTCAGGAACAGGAATGTGAGGCCATGATTCTTAATGTGATCACATTGCGGGATAATCTCCTTATGCGCAGAGGCTGGATTCAGGATAATGACCCGGACAATGCCAGCGCCATGCGCCTGGTGGAGGGGCAGCTTCGGGAAACCGGAAATCTGCTGAAAAAGGCAGGTGTGCAGATTTTAGAGGATGAGGGTTTGTTTGACAGCAGCAGCCATACTGTGGTGGATACAAAGCCGGTAGACGATCCTTTGCTGGATAATCAGATCGCGGAGGTGTTTCGCCCGGGATATGCGTATAAGGGAAAGGTTCTGCGGGGCCAGGAAGTTATTTTATATGTGTGTCAAACCCCGCTGTTTGATTAGCGTGTCAGGAGGGAGAATATATGTCGCTGAAATCAGAAGTTTACAGCCTTTTAAATAATGCTTCCCGCCTGTGCCGGGACTGCCCGGAGGCCGGGGAGCTGTTAAAAACTATTGATGAACTGCGCGGCCGCCTGGAATCCCCGCTCCGGGTAGCTGTTGCAGGAATCATGAAGGCCGGAAAGTCTACATTTATGAATGCTCTTATGGGGGCGGATATTTTATATACAGGAGAGCTGGAAACTACCTATACCGTGGGATGGTTTAAATATGGAGAGAATCCGTCCATTACAGTATGCTTTCGGGATGGAACAACTCTGGAAGTGCCCTTTTCTGATTTGGGGAGATGGTCTGTCCGGGCCTATGAGAAAGAAAATCCCAGGATTAATGATGTGAAGTATCTGGTCATTTACTATCCCAGTCCGGTATTAAAACAGCTGGAATTTATTGATACCCCGGGGCTTAATTCCGTATACGGCACAGACGCTCAAAATACTATGGATTTTCTGGCTCTCCAGGGTTCTGAGGACACCCTTTATGAGACTTCTATGGCAGATGCGGTGATCTATGCTTTTAACCGGACGGTGGCAGGCTTTGACAAAGATATTCTGGACGCCTTTCACAGCGGCATTCAGTTTTCGTCCCCTATTAATTCCCTTGGGATACTGACAAAGGTGGATATGGGAGGCATGTGGGACATATTTTCAGGGCTGACTCCGGTAGAAGCCGGAAAGGCAGTAACAGATAATGTGATGAAAAATCCCAACGTAAAGGGATTGTTGTTTTCTGTATTTCCCGTATGCGCCAAGGTGGTTGAGGGATATTTTGGCCTTAACGATGAGGATTGGGAAGCGCTGCAGCTCATTTCAAAAACCTCTCAGGAGGAACTGGAAGATCTGCTTTTTGACGCAGCCACCTTTGCTGACAGCACAGAACCGGCTTATATGTCCCTGGGAACACCAAAAGTCCGCAGGGAGCTGATCCGCAGGGTGGGACAGTACGGCATTCTTGAAATTACCCGGCAGCTCAGGGAAGATAAGGCCAGGGAGGAAATCGGAGAGAGCCTTCAGGAAAAGTGCGGAATCCGGGCGGTGCGGGAGATTTTGCTCAGCCATTTTGGAAACCGGACATTTCTGATCAAGACCCGGTATATTTTTAATAGTATCCGCTCAGTTATTGCCCAGATCCGGAAAAATGGCGCTCCCGGACGCCAGATGCGGGAAATCTGTGAGCAGCTCTTGGAAAATATTGATGATCTTATGTCGTCGGTGCAGACCTTAAAGGAATTAAAGGTGCTGCAGCTTTATTATAACGGCCAGCTGAAATTTATGGATGCTAAAGAGCAGGAGGATTTTCTCAGGGTGACAGGTGAATACGGAAGAAGTCCGGAGGATCGTCTTGGAATGTCAAAGGGAAGTACAGTGGCCCAGCTTGAAGCGGCAGCCAAAGAAAAAGTAGCTTTGTGGCATGGAAAGGCCAGCGGTTTTATGCTTCCCGGCACCTATGTAGAGGCGGCGTCGACTCTGGCCCGATCTTACGAGCAGATGTATTATCATCTGAACGCTTTAGTGGAAGAATAGTTGGTGTTCTGATGGGACGGTAAGTTCGCCCGGCAAGGGCGCGACATTTATCGGGTGGAAACACATTTGGCAAAGGGGGAAGGACAATGAGCTATTATCGGCCATGGTGGCAGGATTATGTGGAAATAATCTGGGACAGATACAAAAAGGGAGGGATTGACCGGCTGATACAACAGTGCGCTATGGGGGATACCCGGGCTATGATGAATCTGTATGAGCATTTTTTAAGTCAGGCCTCATCTCATATAAGACATCTGGAAACGATGCTGATCAGCGACTATAGCCTTTCTTCACAGAAAGCTTTTGATATATATATGCATAAGCATCTGGAAGAGGGCTGGCCTTTGATTGTGGCCTACACATGGCTGGCCCGGGCGGCCTGGTACGGCAATCAGGGGGCGATGGATATACTCTCCATGCATCCTTTGGCCATTTTTTACGGGCTGTTTTCGCCGGAATCTTTTTTTAATGCCAGTTACCACACCAGCCAGAGGCTTTCATTAGATGATATTCCCGAAAAGCTCTGGCACAGTGCGGGATTTAACCAGCTTCGCGGTGAAAAGGATGGAAAGCTCTGTATTTATGGGAGAGATCAGTATGGGCGTTATTATAACTGGACGTACGCAGGCTATGGGGAAGTGGATGAAGATGGCTTTGGCATGGAAGAAGAATATGATTATCATGTGTATGATGAGTTTTTTAATCATATTTATACGTTTAAGTCTTACTCATGCCGGGAGTTTGAAACCCTGGCTCCCGCAGACAGAGACTATATGGCAGCGCTCCAGGAAGCGCATAAAGAAAGAGAGCAGTGGTGGTTTGGAAGAGACAACCGTTCCCACCGTTTTCGGGCTAAAAAAGAATCGACCAACCAGCACGGACTGCTGATGCGCAACGGCGTTTTGTATCGGAATTTCAGAGATGAGGACGAGGTATGTATTGTTCCACCATCAGTAAAAGAAATTTATCCATCAGCATTCTTTAATATGAAACGGCTGAAAACAGTAATCCTTAACCCCAGTGTAGTCCATATCGGCGCCGAGGCTTTTTGTAAGTGTGAAAACCTTGAGTCCATAGAGCTTCCAGAGATGGTTGAGATGGAAAAGGATGCCTTTGCCTGGTGTCCTAAGCTAAGAAATCTGGAAATGCCCGATAAATACCGCCATATGCACAGGGAGGAATTGGAAAAATATTTCAGAAACAGCAGAATCCTGGAGCATCCGGACAGATGATGGGAGCGTGGGGAAATGACAGGGAAGTGTACAAAAATCGGTGTAATCAGCGATCTGCATTTATATAAAAAGACCGTCAATATAGAACATGCCCTTTTGGCGCTTCATAATGTGGACTTGCTTTTGCTTGTTGGGGATATTGCAGACCGTGGGGCAGAAAAACAATATAATATTTTACTCAAATTAATAAAGGAGCAGTTTAATGATGTGCCTGTGTATTGTGTATCCGGCAATCACGATAACCCGGCAAGGGACGATACGAATTATAGAATATTTGAGAGAAAAGTCAATGATAAATATCCTGCTGTTGTTGATGAGTGCGGCGCGTTTTATAAGTATATCAATGAGAATGTAGATCTTATCGGGCTGAATCCTGTATATGGGCAAAAGCAATTCTTCTTTCCGGATAAAGGGCGTCAGTTGGACTTTTTGCAGGGACATCTCCGGGGAAGTACATGCAGTTATCATATTGTGATGTGTCATCCTCCACTCATTGCTCATAATCCTCAGCGAAGGAAGGATATGCCGCCTTATATTGCTTCAGAGCAGGATAAGCGATTTCAGGGGATACTGGATGAAATTGGAAATGTGATCCTCATATGCGGGCATACCCATGTTGCTCCCACGGCTGAGCTTGAGGATGCCTGTAACAATCTGTATATTAACGCCGGAAGTATTTGTCCGACTATGAAAAAAGACTGCGGCGGTGAAATTCAGCAGGGAAATGCAACCTTGCTTGAAATCAGCAGCAATGGAATCTCTGTCATTGTAAATGGGATCCATACCCGGAAAGTTTACATAGAAAAGTTTATGAAAATGTAGATAAAGAAGATGAACGGAGGATGACAATGATCGCGGGAATCGATATAGGAACAAGCTATTCCAGCATCTGCGTGCTGGATGGAAGCGGAAAGATAAAGCCGGTGGATATTGCCACAGGCACAAGTATATTTGGGAGCAAGTATTCTCTGCCATCGGCAGTGTTTGTGGAGGATAATGGAAATATTCTGGTAGGACAGGCTGCTATGAACAGCCGGAAACGCAGGCCTCAGAACTTCCGCATGGAATTTAAGCGGGATCTGGGCCAGGATATTCCCATTGTCCTTGGTAATGCCAGCTTCCTGCCGGAGGATTTTTACACAGAGCTATTTCGCCACATGAAGGCCAGCGCGGGAAAGATGAGCAGCGAGTCCATAGAAACCGCCTGCCTGACCTGTCCGGCGGCCTTTGGGAAGAAAAAGCGGGAAAAAGTATTACGGGCTGCCAGGGAGGCAGGGCTTTTCAATGTGCAGCTTGTGGACGAGCCTACGGCAGCAGCCATGAGCTTTAAAGAAGACGGAGTATTATCCGGAAACAAAAAGCTTCTGATCTACGATTTTGGCGGCGGGACTTTTGATGTTTCTCTGCTTGCTTATGATAATGGACGGTTTTCTTTAATGACTGAGCCTTCCGGGCTGGAGCGGTGCGGAGGTATCGATATTGACCGGATGATCTTTGAAGATATGCAAAAGTGTATCGACCCGGAAATCCTTGCGTCCATCTCCAAAGACCCGAAAAAAGCCATGCGGATGAACGTGCAGCTTTCAGAGCTGGCGGTGAAGGCTAAGCATCATTTAAGCACGGCGTCTGTTTATGAAGAATATATCGAAGTGGGGATGGATGATTTTGAATATACCCTGACTTTAGACAAGCTTAATACGATGATTGCCGGGATGGCAGGCCAGACCATTGACGTGTGCCGGAAGGTGGTTGAAGATGCGGGGATCAAGATGAAAGACTTGTCGGCAGTTTTAATGGTAGGCGGCACGAGCCGGGTGCCTTTAGTCCGGAATATGGTAAAGCAGATGGCTGCCGGAGTGCCGGTATATTGTTCGGCAGACGTGGATCTGGCGGTGGCTAAGGGTGCGCTGATGTTTGCCAAGAGCGGGGGAAGGCTGGAAAAAGGAGCTGCAACGGAAAAAACTGAGGCGACGGGTAAAGGCGTCAAGACAGAAAAAGCTGGTGCTAAAGCAGATGCTGGAGGTAAAGCCGGTTCTTTTGAAAAAGACAGACAGGAGAGGAAAATTTCCGGAAATGAAGACAAAGAAACAAAGAAAACAGAAACTGTAAGTGAGCAGCAGCTTGAACAATGGTTTGAACTGGGATGTAAGTACTATTTTGGTGAAGGTGTCCCCATAAATTATAAAGAAGCCGTGAAGTGCTTTCGTAAGGCTGCAGAAAACGAAGATGCTAAGATACAAAACATTCTAGGCGATTGTTATTATTATGGAGAAGGCGTATACAAAGACTTAAGCGAGGCCGTGAAATGGTATCGCAAGGCTGCGGAAGGTGGATTTGCGGAGGCACAATATAACCTGGCAAACTGCTTTGTGAATGGAGAGGGGGTGACAAAAGATTACCGGGAAGCTGTAAAATGGTATCTTAAATCGGCAGAACAAGGGTTCTCAAAGGCACAATATATGCTTGGTACATGCTATGATCTTGGGGGAGGCGTTGAAATAAATGCATCAGAGGCTAAAAAGTGGTATAAAAAGGCGGCTGATCAGGGACATATAGAGGCTCAGGAGAAACTTGACAGCTTAATTACAGCTCATTATGTTAAGGATTATATTAATAAACATCCGTTAAGTGAAAAAATGAGGAAGAAATTTCCGACATCTTTGCCCAGACTGATAGAAAAGTTAAAGGTTCCTCCTCTTGAAATATTCTTATGGATTGATAATAGTTTTAACGCTACCGGCAGGATTGGAACAGTGGTTACAGATAAGGGAATTTATTTTGTACCGTCTTTTGCTTTTGGACGGGCCGACTTTATAAGTTGGAATGACTTTATGAAAGGAACCTTACATAAGGAAAATCAAATACTGCTTGATAATAAAAGTTTTACAGAACAACATTCCTTTCCTGATAATGAAATTTTTGAGTTTTGGCAAGGCTTACAAAATTATCTGCGGTCATATAGTCAATGACCGAGGAGATGTGAAATTACCAGAAAATTTTGCTTGCAAGTACGGCAGAAACAATTAAACTGATAGTAAGGAAACGATGGAGGTCAAGAAGCGGAAAAAAGTTGAATAATTCCGGAAAGAGATAGGATATAGTAGAACTATATGTTTTCTGGGAGGTAGATCCGTGGGGAAAAAACAGAGGAGAGGGCAGAAGGAAGCAGTAGAGGATCTTCTGACAGGCAGGGTTAAGCTTGTGAGTTTCTCTGATCTGCTCCGTGAAGTCTGGCAGGGCGAAGAGCCGCTGGCGGTACGTCTGAATGTACAGCTTACAGAATATGAAGGCGGAAAGAACAGGGAAAAGACAGCGAGAAAGGTGCGCAACTGGATGCACGACCGCAATCTTCCCCAAAACAGGGAAGAGGTCTTTAAGATTTGTTTTGCCCTGAATCTTGACGAAGAGCGGGCGGAGAGGATCCTCGGCATGACTGCGGAAAGCGGGATCCATTACCGCAATCCGGGAGAAATGATCTACGCATTTTGTCTGCGCAGAGGGTACGGATATGTTCAGGCGCTCAGGATAAGAGAACAGCTGCTGGGAGAAATTTTCCCAAATGGCTTTCCTGTGGAAGAGACTGCAGGGGCGGATCGTCAGCCATTAAATCTTACCGGTTATGTCAGACAGAGGTTTCAGCGGGTTATGACAGAGGATGAGCTGAAGCGTTTTCTGGAATCATCCAGGGAACGCTTCGGGCTCTATCATAATACCGCTTACCGGAAGTTCCGCCGGATGCTGGACTGCCTGATCCGCCCGGAGATATCTGAGAGCGGGCTGCCGGAAGATCAGATCTACAGTATCCGTAAAGCGGTAGAACAGTATCTGCGCATGGGAATTCCTTATGAAAGACGCTTAGGCGGTTACACGCGGATACAAAGGGAGATTAAGCAGCACTGGCCATCGGCAAAATCAATCTATGAAATGTGTGCCCGGAAAACAGACGTGGACAGAAAGACGCTCATCCTTCTGTATCTTGCCACAGAGGGAGAAAATGAGCTGCAGACGGAGGAAATGAAAACGGTGGAGGAGCATCACCGCAGGATGGATCTGATGCTTTCGGAATGTGGGATGCCTCAGCTCAATGTGCAGAATCCTTTTGATTATCTGGTGCTTCAGGCAGTATGCGGCGAGGACGAGGATGATTTTATCGGTATGAAGATGGAGCGGATGATCTGGAAGATATTTGCCGGAAAGGAAACGGAAATATGCCAGACAGAAGAAAAATGAAGGGCGGAACAGACAAAGAGCAGAAAGAAAGCGCGGATGCAGCAGGAGGGGGCAGGAAGGAATGAAAAAGGATGACATGGATAACAGGATCGGACTTCCGAAAGGGTACAGGATCTCGCATGGAGGAAGAAATTATATCATCAGCAGATATATAAGTGCAGGCGGGAATTCCATCGTGTATGAGGCACGGTACCAGGACAGCCTGATGCCCGAAAAGACCCATCAGGTTCTGATCAAAGAGCTTTACCCCTATGATCCTATGGGACGGATTACCCGGCGGGAGGATATGTGTCTGGAGATCGGAGATGGAGCGGAAAAACTCTTCAGCGACCATAAGAAGAGTTATCTTCTGGGAAACCGGGTGCATCTCACACTTGCACAGGAGGGACGGGGCGGAATCGCGGAAAATCTGGATTCTTTTGAAGAGAACGGGACGGTCTATACAGTCCTGACAGCCAGAAAAGGCGAGGTTCTGGCGGAAATGCTGGAAGAGAAAAGGTATTTTCCTACCCTGGAAAACACGGTGTCGTGTATCCGGGGGCTCCTGAATATCCTGGAACTCTTTCATGAGCACCGACTGCTCCACCTGGATGTGAGTCCGGATAACATTTTTATGCTGGAACCACGGGAGAAAGGGGCTTTCCCCACGGAATTGCTGCTGCTTGACTTCAACAGTGTCTATTCCATGGATGACAGGACTACTTATCTTGGTGATTATTATCCGGGAAAGCCGGGATATATGGCTCCTGAGGCTGCTCTTTCCCGAACGGAAGAGATGGGACCCTGGACGGATCTGTATTCTGCGGCGGCAGTCTGGTATACCTTGCTCTGTGATGGGAAAGTGCCGGAGGACATGGAGATCACCAGTGAAGAGGAACTGGTTTCCCCTTATTCCCGTCTTTTGCTCCATGAAAAAGAGGTGGCGGCGGAGCAGGTGAACAGGATCCTGCGGCGTGGATTAAGAATGATGCCATCGGATCGTTATTCTTCCACTGCTGAGATGCGCAGAGATATTCAGGAGTTAAGCGATATCCTTACCGGGGCGGTGAGGATCCCTGTCTCCCGGCTCCCGGCCACCGGAATGTCGGGGAGGACCGGGAACGCCGAGGGTGCGGGAAGCAGAAATACCGGGGCAGGAGGAAGAAGATGGAACGTGCGTTTCTGGAGAGCAGGGGCATGGACTGCGGGAGCACTGCTGCTGACATGTGTAGCTTTTCTGGGCGGAAGGATGAGCCTCAGAACAGAAAACGTTGAACCTGTGACGACAGAGAATACAGAGCTTGACCTTTACCAGTTCCCTCTTGAGATAGATGATTCGGTGGTCCTCACCCAGCAGGATGTCCGCTATCCGCTGGTGGACAACCGCATGGATGTGCAGGTGCAGACATCAACGGCAGTACGTATCATGCTGAAGGATTACAGTCATAATCGTGATACCACGGAAGTGATCGATACATATTCACTGTTTACTTTCTATACAGGTGAGGGCGATAAGAGGGGATGGCAGAACGCGGACCTGACCTATGACTTTTTCTATACAGAAGATAATACACTTCATATGGAACTTCCCTTTCAGGATCCGAATCATTTTAATCTGGATTATGTGGGTGTGATCTTCCAGAACTTCAACTATGACGAAAGCGAGCTGATCCTGGATATTACACGCTGTACGCTCATCGACGGAGAAGGAAACGCCTATGAAATGACGGAACTTCTGGGAAGTCATCTGCTCTTTTTCGATGAGGAACGCTGGCAGCAGAATATGATCACGACAGAGAACAGAGAGTATGTGGAGACATTTGACGATATCCGGGGCGGCAGGCTGATCGTTGACGCCCAGGTGTGTTATCTGGATCCGGTCCTGGAAGTGACATGGACAAGTGATAAACCTGACATCGCCGCTGTAGACGAGCGCGGCCGGGTGAAAGGACTGCGCCAGGGAACCGCGACGCTTACTGTCACCGTACGGGACAAGAATACCGGGGAGGAGCGGAGTACCCAGATGATCGTAAATGTAATCTCAAAACTCTGAATAGTATGCTATGTAACCGCAGTTGTGCTCAGGCTGGAAAAAAGTTGCAAAATCCGGGAAATGAATGTGTTATGCTTCCCATATGGTCTGCGGCAGCGGTGATGGCTGTTTAGTGTACTAACTTTACTATTTAAACATCCGAAAACAGCGGGATTTTCAAAACGTATTCTGCGGGGAGGGAGATGGCATCCGGGCTCCGCTCCAGGGATATAAGTTGAACCTCAAGTTCAACTAATACCCTTTCAAAGTCACCCGTCCGCCATCTCCCTCGCCGCAGAAAGGTTTTCGAAATCAGCTGTTTTTCTGGCCTGTTCAGGACGGAAGTTAGTGGCTATACAGCCTGGAAACCAGAGGCGCGGCCTGGAAGTCTTACAAATGATAAGTCCTTCAAGCCGCGCCAATCTGCGTTTTTGGTTGTTCAGTTGTTTTCGGTATCCAGCTGTCAAGGGGGTGTGTTGTCATGAAGGCCCGTAGTGGAGCGACCGGCACTTAGGCCGCGTCCTTTGCGGCCTTACGTGTCCGCTGCGCTCCACTCCCGAGCGCAAGCGCGGCCGCCGTGACAACACACCCCCTTGACAGCGGCCTTCCTGAAACAAATGAACTAAACAGTCAAAGGAGAGGGATAGCATGAACATATGGGATTCATTATTTAATAAAAAGGAAAAATACCGTAAGGAAGGGATTGAACTGGAGCGGCAGGGGAAATACGAAGAGGCATATCTAAAGTATGAGGAGGCCGCCGGGATGAATGACAAACCATCTATGGTGTACATTGCAAAGATGTATCTTTCCGGTAATTTCCGTCCGTTGGAAACCTCCAATCTGGCTGCACTTATGCTTCAGGGCAATCCCATTTTTCCGTGGAACCAGGTCAGTAAAAAGCATCCTGATTACGAGAGCGGATTAGCATGGCTGATAAAGGCGGCCGATCTGGGAGACGGATTTTCCTGTGAGCTTGCCGGAAATATGTACGCCCAGGGGCTGGGATGCAAAGCGGACATGGAGAAGGCGGTTTACTATCTGAAAAAAGCGCTGTCAAACGGACAGACATCCGCACGGAAATATATCTGTCTGTATTGTCCGGACGGCAGGAAACTCTCAGATGAAGAGTATGAGGACTGTTTGGCAGAGTTCGTGAAAGCGGCGGACTCAGGGGATGAGAAGGCATACGAACTCTATGCAACGCTGAAAAGCGGAACCGAAAAACAACTTGCCCGATTGGGACATATTTTAATTTCTGCTCAGAACATTCATAAAACCGGATATGAGTTATTTACATTTTCATTTTCGCCGTCCGGTATTCCCCTCCTCCCTGTGGTGTCAAAGCGTGGGGCATGGGAAACTTTTCTGCGATTTAATTTGGATGCATGGGCGGAGAGGAATCCGCTGATTGCAGGTTCCTCTGATTTGGATACAGAGTACGAACTGCTGAGCAATTTTCACCATGTCAGAATTGTGGGGAAGGCAGCCTACAGATCCCCTGCCTTCGGATGGCTGAGAGAAGAAAAACAGGCGGTTCTGCTTCGGCTTGGCGCAGATGACGCATTGGATCCTGACGTCATGAAGAACGTTGTAGAATCGTTTCATCTGATTGAAGAAGAATATATGGGAGATAGACTATATGTTTAACGGCTGCACGAGTTTGACAGACCTGGATATCAGTTCTTTTGACGCACGGCTGGTAGCAAATTCGGATGATGTATTTAAAGGAACGCCCCGCGAACAGGAATATGAGAATGCTTTTGAAGCAGAGTATATGAAACAGATAAATGAAAAGATGAATAATGAATAAAAGCGGACTGATTCGGTTATGCAGTCTGAAAGCCAGAGGCGCGGCCTGGAAGTCTTACCAATTGTAAGTCTTTCAAGCCGCGCCGATTTATATCAGGGACTGTTTAGACAATAGCATTTCCAATTTGAACAGCACAGAAAATGGAACGGACGGTTTGGGAAGCCTTTCTGAGAATGGAGGCAGCTGGCGGAATATTCAACGTCTCTCGATATCCAGCTATCAAGGCGCTGTGTTGCCCCGAAGGCCCGTAGCAGAGCGCCGGCACTTAAGCCGCGTCCTTTGCGGCTTTACGTGTCCGCTGCGCTATGCTCCGAGCGAAAGCGTGGCCGCCGAGGCAACACAGCGCCTTGATAGCGGACACTCTGGAACAAGTGAACCGTCCCTATCCCTCCCCTCTCTTAGAACATATCTTCTCAAATCTCCGTATTTTCTACCAATAAAGAGTAGTGGAATAATAGAAAAAAAGGTGGTATAATAACTCCATTGCAGGAAATGATTTATATCTTTGCAGAGCCTTAATGAGGTTACAAAGTGAGGTAACAGAATATGAAGAAGAAAAACAAGATGCGCTTAAAGGGCCAGCTGAGAATGTATATGCACTGGCCCCTTATCATGACGGTTCTTCTTGTGGCGATGAATATCTGGATATATATGACAGATAAGAAAGCCGGTCTGATGATGTCCCTTTTCATTCTGGTTTATTTCGCCATTGCTGTGAGCCTGTACTTCTATAACCGCTCTCTGATCCTGGCCGATCTGATCCAGTTTTCGGTGCAGTACAAGGGAATTGAGAATCTTCTTCTGAAGGAGCTGACTGTCCCCTATGCGATCACTCTGGAGGACGGACGGATCCTGTGGAAGAACGACGCATTTGCGGCCCTGATGGAAGGTCAGAAGAAGGACGTCTATCTTAACAAGATGATCCCTGAGCTTCATCCAGGTATGTTCCCGAAGGATGATATGGAGAATGTAGAGCTGGAAGTCAGGTACCGGGACCGTGATTATCAGGCAGAACTTCGGAGAGTATCTCTGGAAGGATTCAGTGAGAAGGAGGAGCTTCTCCAGATTCCCGAGGAACAGGAGTATTTTGTCGCTGTCTGCATGAAGGATGTGACAGAGCTCAACGCTTACATCCGTGAGAATGAAGAACAGCGGTTGATCGCCGGTCTGATCTATATTGACAATTACGATGAGGTCATGGAGAGTGTAGAGGAGGTACGGCAGTCCCTTCTTGTGGCTCTGATTGACAGGAAGATCAACAAATACATCGGTGATGTGGACGGTATTGTCAAGAAGATGGAGAAGGACAAGTATTTTGTAGTGATCCGAAAGGAGAGCTACAAGAAGATCAAGGAAGACAAATTCTCTATTCTGGAAGAGGTTAAGCAGGTCAATATCGGAAATGCCCGTTCGGCTACTCTGAGTATCGGTCTCGGACTGAACACGGCGACCTATGCCCTCAGCTATCAGTATGCCCGTGTGGCTATCGACCTTGCCCTTGCAAGAGGCGGTGACCAGGCCGTGATCAAGGACTGCCATGGTATCACGTATTTCGGAGGCAAGAAGGAACAGACAGCCAAGAATACACGTGTGAAGGCCCGTGTAAAGGCAGAGGCGCTCCGGGAGTTCATCGTGACAAAGGATCAGGTGATCGTCATGGGACACAAGCTTGCGGATCCGGATTCCTTTGGCGCGTGTATGGGTATCTACAGGGCTGTTGTCAGTCTGGAGAAGAAGGCTCATATTGTTATAAATGAAGTGACCAACTCGGTCCGTCCTCTCTATGATGAGATCGCGGAGAGTCCGGCATATGAGGATGATATTTTCCTGACATCTGAGCAGGCTCTGGATTACATCAACGATAATACCATGGTGATCGTGGTAGATACCAACAAGCCTCAGATGACAGAGTGTCCGGAATTGTTAAAGCGGTCCAGGATGATAGCGGTGCTGGATCACCACCGGCAGAGCAGCAATGTGATCGAGAATGCGGTCTTGTCCTATGTGGAGCCATACTCATCATCTACCTGTGAAATGGTGGCGGAAGTGCTGCAGTATATCGTAGATGATGTGAAGTTCCCGTCCGTGGAGGCAGACTGTCTGTATGCAGGAATCATGATCGATACAAGAAACTTCATGAACCGGACCGGTGTGCGGACCTTCGAGGCGGCAGCATTTCTGAGAAGATGCGGCGCTGATATCACCCGTGTACGCAAGATGTTCCGGGATGACATGGGATCCTACCGTGCGAAGGCAGAGGCCGTCCGGAACGCAGAGGTATACCGGAAGGAATTTGCCATCGCGGTGTGCCCCGGCGATATCGAGAGCCCAACGGTCCTTGCGGCTCAGGCGGCCAACGAGCTGCTTGATATCAGCGGGATCAAGGCATCGTTTGTACTTACCGTATATGAAGGCAAGATTTATCTGAGTGCCCGCTCCATCGATGAGGTGAATGTTCAGATCATTGCGGAGAAACTGGGCGGAGGCGGCCATATCAATTCCGCCGGAGCGCAGTTTGACCACACCAATGTGGATGAGGCGATCAAGGCGCTGAAAGAGACTATAGACAATATGATAGAAGAAGGAGATATTTGATTTATGAAGGTTATTTTATTACAGGATGTGAAATCTCTCGGGAAGAAGGGAGAGATTGTTAACGTAAATGACGGATATGCGAGAAACTTTATCCTGCCGAAGAAGATGGGCGTGGAAGCTACCGGAAAGAACCTGAATGATCTGAAGCTTCAGAAGAACAATGAGAAGAAGGTGGCTCAGGAGCATCTGGATGCGGCGAAGGAGCTGGCCGGAAAGCTGGGCGAAGGTAAGGTAGAGCTGGCTATCAAGGTAGGCGAGGGCGGCCGGACCTTTGGTTCTGTGTCCAGTAAGGAGATCGCCGCTGCCGTGAAGGAGCAGATGGGGCTGGATGTGGACAAGAAGAAGATCCAGCTGAAGGAGGCCATCAAGTCTCTCGGCACACATATTGTAAATGTAAAGCTTCATCCGGAGGTTACTGCTGAACTGAAAGTGATTGTTAAGGAAGAAGCGTAGAGACTTCTTTCAGGAGAGATAATAAGGAGACATTTTCTCTATGGATATGGAAGCTGTATTAAAAAGGGTTCCGCCTCACAGCATTGAGGCGGAACAGGCGGTCCTGGGGGCCATGCTGATGAATAAAGAAGCGATCATGGTGGCATCAGAGATGCTGATCGGTGAGGATTTCTATCAGACGGCCTACGGGATCCTTTTTGATTCTATTGTGGAACTGTTTCACGAAGGAAAACCTGTAGATCTGATCACCTTGCAGGAGCACCTGAAGGAGAAAGATGTTCCGCCGGAGGTCAGCAGCCTGGAGTTCGCCAGAGAGCTTCTGGTAGGGACTCAGACATCGGCGAATATCAAGTATTATGCGGAGATCGTTAAGGAGAAGTCCACTCTTCGCAGGCTGATCCGGATCAATGAAGATATCGCCAATACATGTTATATGGAGAATCAGCCTCTGGAGGACATCCTTAACAGGACAGAGAAACAGATATTCGAGCTGGTGGAGCGTGGCAATACTCAGGAGTTCACCCCGATCCGTCAGGTGGTGCTCAATGCCCTTGATGTGATCGAGAAGGCATCTAAGACAAAGGGAACTGTTACAGGTATCCCCACGGGTTTTATCGATCTGGATTACAAGCTGTCCGGCCTTCAGCGCTCGGACCTGATCCTGATCGCAGCCCGTCCTTCTATGGGAAAGACGGCGTTCGTGCTGAATATTGCCCAGCATGTTGCCTTCCGTCAGAATCTGGCTGTTGCTATCTTCAGTCTTGAGATGTCCAAGGAACAGCTGGTAAACCGTCTGTTCTCTCTGGAGTCTCATGTGGATGCCCAGGTGCTTAGGACAGGTAATCTGTCAGATACAGACTGGGAGAAGCTGATCGAGGGTGCGGGAACCATTGGTAATTCCCGTATGATCATTGATGATACATCCGGTATCTCCATTGCGGAGATGAGATCCAAGTGCAGGAAGTATAAGCTGGAACTTGGGCTTGATCTGATCATTATCGACTACCTGCAGCTGATGAGCGGAAGCGGCGGCCGGAAGAATGAGAGCCGTCAGCAGGAAATCTCCGAGATATCCAGGTCTCTGAAGGGGCTTGCCAGGGAGCTGAATGTGCCTGTTATTGCCCTGTCCCAGCTCAGCCGTGCGGTAGAGCAGAGAACGGACAAGCGGCCCATGCTCTCGGACCTCCGTGAATCCGGAGCCATCGAGCAGGACGCGGACGTGTGTATGTTTATTTATAGAGATGATTATTATAATCCGGATACAGAGGATAAGAATATTGCAGAGATAATCATCGCAAAACAGAGAAACGGCCCGATTGGGACCGTCAGACTTGCCTGGATGCCGCAGTATACTCGTTTTGGAAACGAACTGCGGCAGCAGGATATGTAGCTATTATACAGACAAGATCATAGATCATATAACAATTCGTATGAATCAGATAAAGCAGATCACATGAAGGATCATGTGAATATCTTCCGGAGCTTCAGAATGGGATTCCCTTTTACCGTCTCCCTGCGGTTTGCCTGCTGTTGACGGATCAGGGCGTCCAGCTTCCGGAAATGTTCTTCCTGCTGGCGGTCTTTCGCCTGCAGAAGATAATCTATTTCATGTATGACATCAGCGGTCACAGCATTGCTGATGTCTTTTTTTAACACTTCATTATTGTTTGCCACGGCTTCTGATACTACATCGCTGATCAGGGCGCGTACCTGATCAAGCTGACGCAGGGGGATTACTACTTCAGTCGGGGAATCCGTGTCTTTCCCGGCAGGGGATGCAGCGGATACACCAGACAGAGCGGATTCCGGAGCAAAATTATCGGACCGGTTTCCTACGGCAGCATCCTGAGCAGTCTCTGGTTCAGAAGAAGCCTGAGCCTCTGCTTCTTTCAGCTTCAGCCGGGTCTGTTTCAACTCTGGAATGAGAGGCTTCAGGTCCTTAAGAAGCATTCCTTCATCTTTCAGTTTCTTAATACAGCGGAAAAGCTGGATGTCATCTCTGGTATAATATCGGTGTCCCATCTCTGTGCGGCCGATGGTAAGTCCAAGTTCCTCTTCCCAGTATCTTAGAACATGGGACTCAACGGAGACCTGCTTGGCTGCTTCAGAGATCATGAATCTGACTTCACCCATTAATCTTTATACCTCCTCCTGGTCTTAGCCTGTTCACATTATAGCACAGCATGTCTGACAGCAGCCTATGAATCGTTCGTCAAAATAATACAAAAAACAGAGATACCATCTTCCCCGGGGAAAAACAGTATCTCTGTTTTTAGACATTTTATAAACCGTGTTATTACTCAGCTGAGATAGCACCTGTCGGACAGGCAGCCTCGCATGCGCCGCAGTCGATGCAAGCGTCAGCGTCGATCTCATATTTGCCATCGCCTTCGGAGATAGCGCCTACCGGGCATTCGCCTTCGCATGTACCACAGCTTACGCATTCATCACTAATTACGTGTGCCATAGTATGTATCCTCCTTCTCATGATTTCCGAAAGCAGTACTTCCGCTTTTCGTTACCCCTATTTTAATACAATGGGCATAAATATACAAGAGATTTTCATGTTCTAAATTTAATACCGGATCCGGAAAATTACTGTTCACTCGTTCTTAAGTGTACGCCATAACGGAGCCGTGTTGTCCCGGCGGCCGCGCTTTCGCTCGGAGCATAGTGCAGCGGACACGTAAGGCCGCAGAGGACGCGGCCTAAGTGCCGGCGCTCTGCTACGGGCCTTCGTGACAACACAGCTCCGTTATGGCTGGGGACTGAGAGACGGGCGGATAGTAATGCTACGGAGGAGCGAAATTGTGAAAATACTGAGAAATTTAAGAAAAAATTACTTTCTTTTTCGGATGATTGGTGTATGATATCATTTATGCGGGGTTTTGGGGAGAGCTCCAGACAGATATGAGTCAGTAGACGAAGATCTGTCAGTGCATGGAAATGTATGGAAAACTGTGCTGCGTCGTGCAGCAGAATGGAGACTGTATTATGAAAAAGAAGATGTTGACTGTAATATCGGCCTGCCTGTGTGCGGCGGTGGGGCTGTGCGCCTGCAGTTCCAGTGAGAACGAGGATCCGTTTACAGGGGATGTGACGGAGGAGCTTCCTTATCAGGCGAATCTGAACGCTGTAAGCCCGTCGGCTTACAGCAGTGTGGAGGGACTGAACCTGGAGCCGGGAACCTATATATCGGTTCTTGGCAAGGAGGAAGACAGTCCTTACTGGAATCAGATCAGGGCAGGAGTGCAGCAGGCGGCGGATGATCTGAATGAGATGCTTGGGTACAGTGGTGATGACAGTATCAGGGTGCTTTTCAACGCGCCATCGGATGGCGAGAATATTGATGAGCAGGTCAATATCCTGGATGAAGAGCTTGCCAGATATCCGGATGTTATAGCTATTGCAAGTGTAGATGAGAATGCTTCTGCAGTTCAGTTTGACCTGGCTACAGAGAATGGTATTCCAATCGTGGCCTTTGATTCGGGTAATACTTATCAGGGAATCCAGTGTATCTGCATCACAGATAATACTGCGGCAGCGGCAGAAGGGGCACAGAAACTGTGCGAGGCAGTGGGAAGTTCCGGAGAAGTGGCGCTGATCGTGCATGATTCTGTGTCCGGCAATGCAAAGGACAGAACAGAAGCCTTTGTCTCAGAGATTTCGGCCAATTATCCTCAGATAAATGTGGTGGAGACTATTTATATGGACCAGCTGGACAGCCTGAAAGAACAGGCGGCTGCAGAACAGCTGGAGATCACACCCGAACAGCTTGAGGCGGCCAGAGCTTCCAGGGATGCGGCGGCGCAGAATGCATCTGATGCGGCTTCTGGAGCAGGCGTGGACGCGTCTGACAACACTGATGGCGGGGCAGCGGACAACGGTACCGCAGGGGAGAATTCTGCGGATAATGCAGCCGAGATAATGGATCAGGTGAACAGTGCAGCCCAGGCGATGAGTGACGAGGATGCGGTAGCCTACTGTCTCGGAAAACACCCGGATCTGAAAGGATGCTTCGGAACGAATGAGGATGCGGTACAGCTTTCGGTGGCAGCACTTGAGAATGCGGAAATGATCGAAAATGTACAGGTCATGGGATTCGATGCAGGAAGCAGTCAGATCGATGATCTGGAAAATGGCGCTATAGACGGCCTGATCGTGCAGAATCCTTTTGGAATGGGATATGCGACTGTAGTGGCGGCAGCCCGTACTGTGCTGGAAAGCGGTAATGAGGCAGTAGTAGACACGGGGTATATATGGGTAGACCAGGAGAATATGGAAGAAGAGTCTGTACAGGCCATGCTGTATGAATAAGAATCGAAGAAGCATAAAAAAGAACGGATCCGGTCAGTTTTTCTGGCCGGATCCGTTCTGTGCTTTGCTCAGAGAAAAGATGAATTCTGTACCAACGCCCTCTGTGCTTATGAGATTGATATGTTCATCATGGGCCTGAATGATCTCCTTTACAATGGCAAGGCCAAGACCCGTTCCCTTCTTGTCCTTGCCCCGGGAAAGGTCAGATTTATAGAAACGCTCCCAGACTTTATTCTGTTCTTTCCGCGGGATCCCGATGCCCTGGTCCTTCACGGAGACGAAGATCTTATCATTTCTTTCCACCACTTCAACTGTAATGGAAGATTCATTATCACTGAACTTGATCGCATTATCCAGCAGGTTATAGAGCACCTGCTGGATTTTCCTTTTGTCTGCTGATACACCTACTGTACCGGGAAGCAGAAGAAGTTCGATCGATATATGTTTCGGTGTACATACAGCTTCAAAAGATTCCGCCGTTGTCTTGATGACTTCCTGGATATCAAAGACAGATTTATCCAGCATGAGCTCTTTTGTATCGAATTCATTCAGCGTGAGCAGATCCCTGGTCAGGTCTGTCAGGCGTTCTGTCTCAAAGAGGATAATATTGAGATATTTCCCGTAAAGTTCCTGGGGAATCGTGCCGTCCGCCATGGCTTCCACGTATCCTTTTATAGATGTGAGCGGAGAGCGGAAATCATGAGAGACATTTGCCACGATCTTCTTCTGATAATCGTCCATGTCTTTTAGCTGTACCGCCATGTAATTGAGAGATGCCGACAAATATCCCATCTCATCATGAGCGGTGACAGGAATCTCGTAGCCCAGGTTTCCCAGGGCATACTGTCTTGCGGCTTCTGAGATCTGCCGGAGAGGACGATATACGAAGAAATGAAAACCGATCATAAAGATAAAGGACAGAACGAAAATAACGATCAGTGTGATATAGATAGATCTCATAACAAAGTCAGTGCGCTCATCAATATTACTTACAGGACAGTGGATCAGCAGATAACCGCGGGTGGAAAATCCCTGTGTTACAGGAGCCATGACTGTGATGACTTCTTCGTTAAAATATCCGTGATAGTCGCCGGTAATATACTGGCTGCCGCCGATCTCCGCCGGGTTGAAGGAATCGATCGCCGGGGGGGAGGATGTTCCTTCAAGGTTGGATGCGGTGATCAGAGTTCCGTCATCTGACACAAACCAGAGAGACGAGTCCAGATACAGCCGCATGGCAGCCAGCTGTGCCTGGACCGCCTGGATGGGGGAGTCTTCGGAGAAGTAGGAAGGCAGGTAATCGCTGGCGATCAACGATGCCTCTCTGTAAAGTGTCCGGGAGAGATCCTCCTCCAGACGGTCAGATACCAGCTGGGTCGTAAGTGTAGCTGTAGTGAAGAGGCAGAGGAATCCGAAGATCACATATAATGCAATGAATTTCAGATGAAGAATACTTTTCATAAACCAGCTGCTCCTCTTTATTTTGTCTCAAATTTATATCCGATTCCCCATACGGTGCTCAGCTTCCAGTGTGGATGATCCTTGATCTTCTCGCGGAGCCGCTTGATGTGTACGTCTACGGTCCGGGTGTCGCCGATATATTCATATCCCCAGATCCGGTCGAGAAGCTGTTCCCTTGTAAATACCTGGTTGGGAGAGGAGGCAAGACAATATAAAAGCTCCAGTTCCTTGGGCGGCATCTCCACATTTTTGCCGTCGCACATGACAGAGTAGTTAGTCAGGTTGATCGTAAGGTCTTCGAACTCTGCGCATTTCGCCTTTTCCGCCGGTTCCTCTTCATGTCTGGCAGGCTGGTAACGCCGCAGTACTGCGCGGACCCGGGCGACCATCTCTTTGGAGTCAAAGGGTTTCATAATGTAGTCATCTGCGCCCAGCTCCAGTCCCAGTACCTTATCAAATACCTCGCCCTTCGCTGAGAGCATGATGATAGGAGTGGAGGATTTTGCCCGGATCTCACGGCAGACCTGATAGCCGTCGATGCCCGGGAGCATCAGATCCAGCAGGATCAGGCTGGGGCGGTAGGTGTCGAAGGCGGACAGCGCATCTTCTCCGTTGTATACGATTTTTGTGTCGAAGCACTCTTTGGTAAGATAGAGTGAAATAAGTTCTGCAATGTTTTCATCGTCGTCGACGATAAGAATTTTCTGTTTTACGGCCATAGTAATGTCCTCCTTTATGACGCCGGAGCGGAAGGAATCCGCTCCGTATTTGATTATCCCAGTTCTACAATGGTGACGCCTGCATCGCCTTCTCCGAATTCGCCGAGCCGGTAGGACTTGACATGCTTCTGGCGGCGCAGATATTCATGGATTCCTTTCCGGAGCGCGCCGGTTCCTTTTCCATGTACAACCCGCACGGTATTCAGATGGGAGAGCATGGCGTCGTCCAGATATTTGTCCAGCTCCATTACGGCTTCGTCCACTGTTTTTCCGAGAAGGTTGATCTCCGGACTGACAGTCAGAGATTTGCCCATCTTGATCTTCCCTTTGGAGGTGCGGTTCAGCTTCTTCGGCGTGTATGGCGAAGGCTCTTCGATGATCTCCAGGTCGGAAATATTGACCTGGGAACGGAGAATACCCATCTGTACAGTCACATTCCCCCTGGAATCCGGTTTGGAAGCGATGGTTCCGGTCAGGTTCATGCTGAGGACTTTCACGGATTCGCCCAGCCTGAAGTCGGAAGGCTTGTAAGCCTTCTTCTGTTTCTCAACCTTCAGAGAAGAAGCGGCAGCCGTATCATTGATCTTCTTACGGAGACGCTCCCGCTCTTTCTCCATCTCTGCCGCTGATATATTTTCCTTTCCGAATTTCCGGAAATTCTTAATGGTCTCGTCTGCCACTTCCTTGGCATCCCGCAGGATCGCGTTGGCTTTCTCATTGGCTTCGCGGATGATGCGGTCTCTCTGCTCGTTCAGCTTATCCTGCTGCTGTTTCGCACGGGAGCGGAGGGCCTCGGCCTCACGACGGTAGGCGGCAATCTCTTCCTGCTCTTTCTCTATGGTCTTCTTGCTGGCCTCCAGATCGCTGAGCAGATCCTCGAATGATATATCCTGCTCGCTCAGCCTGCGCCGGGCGTCCTCGATGATGAAGTCCGGAAGTCCCAGCTTCCCGGAGATGGCAAAAGCATTACTCTTGCCGGGAATACCGATCAGGAGACGGTAGGTAGGACGCAGACTCTCAACGTCAAACTCACAGCATGCATTTTCCACGCCATCTGTAGTGAGCGCGTAGACCTTCAGCTCGCTGTAGTGTGTCGTCGCCATGGTACGGATCCCTCTTCCGTGGAGATAGGACAGGATGGCAATTGCCAGCGCCGCTCCCTCTGTAGGGTCTGTACCTGCACCCAGCTCATCAAACAGGACAAGGGAGTGCTCGTCTACCTTTTTCAGGAAGGAGACAATGTTCGTCATATGAGAGGAGAAGGTACTCAGACTCTGTTCGATGCTCTGTTCATCTCCGATATCCGCATATACCTGGCGGAACACAGACAGCTCCGAACGGTCCCCGGCAGGAATGTGAAGACCTGCCTGTCCCATCAGAGTGAACAGCCCCACTGTTTTCAGAGATACGGTCTTGCCTCCGGTGTTCGGTCCGGTAATAATAAGCAGAGTAAAATCCTCTCCCAGAGATACGGTGATCGGCACTACCTTCTTCGCATCCAGAAGCGGATGACGGCCTTCCCGGATACGGATACGTCCATCTGTATTGAATACCGGACGGCTGGCCTGCATGGAGAGTGCAAGAGCTCCCCGGGCAAAGATGAAATCCAGGTCAGTCATTGCTCTGTAGTCTGCCCGGATCTCCTCGATATACTGTCCGGCCTGTTCGCTCAGATCAGCCAGTATGACCTGGATCTCTTCCTGTTCCTTCGCATAGAGTTCCTTCAGGTCGTTATTCAGCTTTACGACAGCCATAGGCTCGATAAAAAGCGTAGATCCTGTGGAAGACTGGTCATGGATCAGTCCCTGGACCTGACCTCTGTACTCCGCCTTGACCGGCAGGCAGTAACGGTCGCCCCTCATGGTGATGATGGGATCCTGGAGATAATTGCGCAGAGATCCGTTTACCAGTCCGGTCAGTGTAGAATGCACCTTATCATTAATGCCGCCGATGCTGCGGCGGATGTGCTTCAGCGTGCCGCTTGCGTCGTCGCTGATCTCATCCTCGGAGATGATGCAGCGGTCGATCTCATTTGCCAGAGGCGTCAGAGGCTCCAGCTGATCGAAATACGGATCCAGACAGTCACCGGAGTCCTCCTGTGTGTCATGTCTGCCGTAAGACTTGACTCTTGCCGTGTTGGCAAGGAGACGGCTGATCCGGAGCAGTTCTGTAATGCTCAGGGCGCCGCCGATCTCCAGACGCTTCATGGACTCTTCGACAGGTGCCGCGTCCCCGAAGGAAATGCGGCCCTTCCGCACGATCCGGGTGAAAGCGGCGGCTGTCTGCTCCTGATATGTGTTGATCTTATCTATATCAGTCATCGGCTTCAGCCGGCGGCAGAGCTGTCTGCCACGGAAGGAGGAAGCTTCCTCCTCCAGAAGCGCGATGATCTTGTCAAATTCTAGTTTTGTTAAAGTTTTCTGATTCATAATACCCCTTAAATCTGCGGCCGCAGGAATATGCAGCGGCCTGTAAAATGTAATTCATGTCTCATTTTACTCCATTCTCCCGGTAAAAGAAAGGTTTTTTCTATTTAAGGTACATTTTAAGAGAACTCGTTCATGTTCGGACGGATCTCAATATCCAGCTCCGTTATGGCGGACACTGAGAACAACTGAGCAGGAACTTTGCAGTTTCTCTTATTGAACAATCAGGGCGAATCGGTTATACTAATATGCGAAGGAGAATAAAGCCTATGCCGAACCACAAAGATCAGGATCAGGGACCGGATCACGGCCCCGATGAGGAGTATTCTTTTCTGCAGGAGACGATAAAGCCGAAACCCATAAGCAGGGAAAAACTTTTAAAGGAATTTGTGAGGATTGCCATATACGGAGTGGTCCTGGGAGTTTTTGCCTGCCTTGCTTTTTTTGCGTTTAAACCATGGGCAGAGCGTATTTTTCAGGGCGAACCGGAGACAGTTACTATTCCGGAGGATACAGAGCCATCGGAAGAGGAACAGCAGTCGGATACAGAGACGGAAGAGGAACAGGTCCTGGACTCTCAGGATTATGAGACGCTTATGTCCAGTATATATAGTCTGGCGCGGGAGGCCGGAAAGGAAGTTGTGTCTGTGAGCCGTGCATCCGGCGAGGAGGACTGGGCTGCAGAGGCTACAGGAATCCGGGCGTCAGTGACAGGTATCATAACAGCGGATAACGGCCAGGAGCTGCTTATTCTAGCTGACAGTTCTGTATGCAGCAAAGCGGACAGCTGGACAGTGACATTTGCAGATGAATCCGGGTATACTGCAACATTGAAAAAGATGGACAGAAATATCGGTCTGGCGGTATTCAGTGTGCCAAGGAATAATATCACTTCATCAACCTGGGCGGCTATCGAGGTCGCGGTGCTGGGAAATTCTAATCTGGTCAAGAGAGGAGATCCGGTTATCGCTCTGGGCAATATGTATGGTTATGCCGGAGGATACGGATACGGGACTGTCAGTTCCACAGAGTATAAGGACACATTTTATGACGGCGAGTGCAGTGTGGTCGCTACAGATCTGGCGGCAGCCGACGGAGGAACGGGCGTCCTGTTTAATATGGATGGCGAGGTGATCGGTATTGCGGTGCCGTCTATATGGGAAAGCAGAGGCATGGCGACGGTCAATGCCTATGGAATCTCAGGACTGAAATCAGTGATAGAGCTGCTGGCAAATGGAGAGAGTGTACCATACATAGGCGTCTCAGGAACATCAGTAACCGCTGCGATCCAGGAAGAGCGGGGCATACCTGCCGGAATATATGTGACAGATGTGGAGACGGATTCGCCTGCCATGTCGGCCGGAATACAGATCGGCGATGTGATCTGTGAAGTGGCCGGAGAGGATGTGACCAGTGTAGTGACATATCAGAGAGCGCTGCTGGAAACAGAGGCAGGAAGCGAGATCACCATAGGGGCCAGACGACTCGGCGCAGACGGGTATGTGGATGTGAATTTCAAGATCACGGTCGGAAGTAAAGAATAATCCGGCTTTTTGAACAGCGCTGCGGGAAAAAATATGGCAGCGGCAGACGGGAATGAAATAGAGAGGAATTATTTTAAATGAGATATATCAACGGACTTCATGAAGGTGAGACAATAAGAAATGTGTATCTGTGCAAGGGAAAGAGATCTGCGGAGACGAGAAACGGAAAGCCGTACGACAACCTGATCCTGCAGGATAAAACAGGAACGCTGGATGGAAAAGTGTGGGATCCCAATTCCCAGGGAATCGCAGATTATGATGAGAAGGATTTCATAGAGGTGTTCGGAGATGTGATCAGCTATAATGGCAATCTGCAGCTGAACATCCGTCAGATCCGCAAAGTCCAGGAGGGAGAGTACAATCCTGCAGATTATATGCCTACCACGGAGAAAAGTGTAGAAGGAATGTATGAGGAACTGACAGCATACATTCGCCAGATATCCAACCCATATCTGAAGCAGCTCCTGGAATATTATTTTGTAAAAGACGGAGAATTTATAAAGATATTCAAGGGACATTCAGCGGCGAAGACGGTCCATCACGGATTCTCCGGAGGCCTGCTTGAGCACACACTGAGCGTTCTCCATATGTGCGAATACTTTGCAGGCGCTTATCCTATCCTGAACAGAGATCTGCTCTTTGCCGCGGCAATCTGTCATGATATCGGCAAGATACGGGAGCTATCTTCATTCCCGGACAACGACTATACAGATGAAGGCCAGCTGATCGGACATATCGTGATCGGAGTGGAGATGATCGATGAGGCACTCCGGACGATACCGGATTTCCCGCCGAAACTTGCAAATGAGCTGAAGCACTGTATCGTGGCCCATCACGGAGAGCTGGAGTACGGTTCGCCCAAGAAGCCGGCTCTGGCAGAGGCTCTGGCGCTGAACCTGGCGGACAATGCAGATGCCAAAATGCAGACACTGACAGAGATATTTAAGGGAAAAACAGGAACAGATTGGCTTGGATATAACAGATTGTTTGAGTCTAATCTGAGGAGAACATCGGGGGCGTAACGCATCGGGGTTACGTCCCCGACTGCGTGATGGGACAGGATACGAGAGGCTTTTGTATTTTAAGAGAAGATCGCATATAATAAGATTTTTATAAGAGAAGATTTTTGTAAGAGAAGTTTATGCGAGAGAAGTTTTTTGTGAGAGAAGGACCTTGTCAGATGAAGGAGTATGAGAAGAGGAGCAGGCTATGCAGAAAAATGAAACTGTTGTGACGGAGATCACAGATATTGGGGTGAATGGGGAAGGCATCGGAAAAGTAGACGGTTATACGCTGTTTATCAAAGATGCAGTGATCGGCGATTTTGTAGAAGCGAAGATCATGAAGGCAAAGAAAAATTACGGCTATGCCAGGCTGATGAAGGTCATACGTCCTTCGGCAGACCGGGTAGAGCCCCGCTGCCCCTTTGCAAGAAAATGCGGCGGCTGCCAGATCCAGGAGATGTCTTATGAGAAGCAGCTGGAGTTCAAGGAGAAAAAGGTCAGGAACAACCTGGAGCGGATCGGCGGATTTGCCCCGGAACTTCTCGAACGCGTGACAGACCCTGTTGTGGGCATGGACAATCCTTTCGGCTACCGGAATAAAGCCCAGTTTCCCTTTGGCAGGGACAAGGAAGGCAACCCTGTGACCGGATTCTACGCAGGCAGGACGCACGATATCATCGCCAATACAGACTGTGCGCTTGGAGTAGGAGTGAACAAGGAAATACTGGAGATCATCCTGGACTTTATGCGCAGGTTTGATGTGAAGGCTTATGACGAGAAGACCGGGACAGGTGTGATACGGCATGCCCTCCTGCGCTACGGATTCAGGACCGGCGAGATCATGGTCTGTCTCGTGGTAAACGGGACGGTCCTTCCCCACGGAGAGGAACTTGTCCTGGAACTGAGAAAGATCAAAGGGATGATAAGCATTACAATAAGCCCCAACACCCGCAGGGATAATGTGATCATGGGAGACACATATGAGATCCTCTGGGGACAGGGATACATCACGGATCTGATTGGAGATATCCGTTTCCGGATCTCGCCCCTTTCCTTTTATCAGGTTAATCCGGTCCAGACGGAGAAGCTGTACCGCCAGGCTCTGGAATACGCAGACCTCAAAGGAGGAGAGACAGTATGGGATCTGTACTGCGGCATAGGGACAATTTCTCTTTTCCTGGCACAGAAAGCGGGAAAAGTCTACGGTGTAGAGATCGTGCCCCAGTCTATCGAAGACGCACGGACCAACGCCGAGATAAACGGGATTACTAATGCAGAGTTCTTCGTGGGAAAGGCAGAGGAAGTACTGCCGGCATTCTACGAACAGAACAGCGGTGAGGAACAGGGGGAAAATGCGTCCGGAGTACATCCGGATGTGATCGTGGTGGATCCGCCCCGGAAGGGCTGCGATGAGAAGCTTCTGGAGACAATCGTCAGGATGGCTCCTGAGAAGGTGGTGTATGTCAGCTGCGATCCGGCAACGCTAGCAAGAGACTTGAAGGTGCTGTGCGGAGAGGGGTATGAGCTGGAGAAAGTGAGGGCGTTTGATCAGTTTGGGATGACAGTGCATGTGGAGACGGTTGTACTGCTTTCCCACAAAAAACCTGACAGCACAATCAGCGTAAAAGTGGAGTTTGGCGAGGGTGAGGGTAAAGTGCCGCTTGATAATATCGCTAAAAGAGCCGAGGCGTACAAGCCGAAAGAGCGAGTTACCTACAAGATGATTAAGGAGTATATAGAAGCGAAGTATGGCTTCAAAGTACATACTGCATACATCGCAGAGGTAAAACGGGATTTAGGTTTGCCGATGTACGATGCCCCTAATGCGGTGGAGGAATTGAAACAGCCGAGGAAACATCCAACGCCAGAAAAGGTGGAAGCAATTAAGGATGCTTTGAAACATTTTGAGGTTATCTAAGGAGAGAAGCGTATCATTAGAAATAGTGGTACGCTTTTTCACATTTGAGCAGCCTGCCGTTTCCTTATATAATGGAAGCAGGAAAGGACGGTGCTGTATATGAGAGAAAAGAAAACACACCTGTATCTGGACGGCGAAGAAAGACGCTTATTGTTACATAGCCTTGTGGAGCTGAAAAACCAGCTTATCAGGCAGGGCAGATATACCGACCCCGTGGACGAACTCATTTTCCGAGTGATGAACGCCCCTGTAAAGAGAATGAAAATTGAATATGTCTAAGGCAGATTACCACGAAGCCGCTTATTCTTATTGATTTTAAGAGTAGGCGGCTTTTTTGCGTTGTTAATCAGGCTGCGTTCTCTGGTACGGTTACATAGCCACCTTGACAAAGTGGCTAAATCTATGCGAAAGGAGGACGCACCCATGTCAAATTGCAAAGTAATCGCTTTAACCAACCAGAAAGGCGGCGTGGGCAAAACCACCACGGCGGTCAATCTGGGCGTAAGTCTGGCACAGCAGGGCAGGAAAGTCCTGCTCATTGATGCCGATGCACAGGCAAACCTAACGATGTCCCTCGGCTATAACAGACCAGACGATTTACCTGTCACACTCTCTACCATCATGCAGGGCATCATCGAGGACAATCCCATAGATGTTCAGAGAAGTATCCTGCACCACGGCGAGGGCGTTGACCTGTTACCGTCCAACATCGAGCTGTCGGGCTTGGAAGTAAGGCTGATTAACGCCATAAGCCGTGAAAGTGTGCTGAAAACCTGCGTGAATGAGGTCAAGAAAAATTATGACTATGTTCTCGTGGACTGTATGCCAAGCCTTGGTATCTGGGGAATTGACATATAGGTAACAAGTTACTATAATTAATATATGGGAACTTGTTACTACTCAACGGAGGTGCGTAGAAAAATGAACGAACTATTTGAGCAATTCAACTGCGATACGCAGCACAGGGTACAGGCAATCTTTTCAAGTATTTTTGTTTTGCAAAACCGTATGCAGACCGCTGGAGAGAAACTCCAAACTGAAATATCCATGAAACAATGGCTTCTGCTTGCAATGGCAGAGTGCTGCCCAGAGCCACGGACGCTAACGAATGTTGGAAATCTAATGGGCTGTTCAAGGCAGAATGTTAAGAAATTAGCGTTAGCACTTGAGAAGAAAGGTTTTGTCCGTCTGCTGTTAAGCAGCAATAATTCTGTCATTATTGAACTGACAGAGGAAGTGAAACGCTATGCAGAAGAAATCGGAGAACGGCACATGAAGGCTTTAAGGCTGTTATTTGCCGATTTCAGCGAGGCTGAAATCGAGCAGCTCTTTTCACTCTATACAAAGCTCTATGCAGGATTAGAGCGAATGGAAAACTATGCGGAGGAATTAGGCTGACTATGAAAAAAGCGAGGAAAAGAAGAATGTTTATTACAATCGGCGTATTGCTTGTGCTTATTGGAATGATTTTGATATGGTTTCATATTCCGTACTCCCCAGTAACAAGAGGTTTCCAGAATGACATTGACGCCCTTATGTCTCAAAATCAGCTACAGATAAACAATAAAGTTTTTACAGAAGAAGATTTCAGCAGCCTGCCTGCTGCTATCCAGAAGTACGTACAAGGTTGCGGATATATTGGAACACCCAAGATGTCATATCTGAAAATGGAATACCACAATGTCGATTTCTCACAGGGCAAAAGTGGCCCCACTCTAAAAATTGACTACACACAATATAACTTCATCAGTGAACCTTGCCGAATGGCACTCATTGACAGCAGTATGTTCGGTATTCCTTTTGAGGGATATGACTACTATCAAAATGGAACTGGCGGCATGAAAGGAGTGATTGCAAAAGCTATTACCCTGTTCGACCAGACAGGGACAGATATGGATAAGGCTTGCCTTGCTACTTTTCTTGCGGAAAGTTTGTTTGCCCCTACCATTCTGTTACAGGACTATATCACTTTTGAGGAAATAAACGATTTTGAAGTACGGGCAACTATCACTTATGGAGGACAAACAGCAAGCGGTATCTTTACCTTTAATGAGCAGTATGAAATGATTTCTTTTACCACAAATGACAGAGCTGTTGCAGGAACAGACGGAAGCATGGAATATATACCGTGGTCTGCAATTTGTAATGAATATCAGCTTTTCCCCAGTGGCATTAAATACCCTACGAAATTTCAAGCTGTTTGGAATTATCCTGACGGAGATTTTGTCTACTTTGACGGCGTTATCAGTGAGGTATCTTATGGACATGAACAATAGAGCAGAGTGGGTACGCTGTCCTGTTTGCGGAAATAAAACTCGTGACAGAATTAGAGAAGATACTGTATTGAAGAACTATCCCCTCTACTGTCCTAAATGCAAACAGGAAACTTTGATTGATGCAAAGGAACTACATATAACCGTCATCAAAGAGCCAGACGCACAGACGCAGAGCCGATGAACTTGTGAGCAATCATAGTCATTGGCATTTTAATACCACATTGACTTTTTGAACACAGTTCAGTATAATATAATTGAACAATGTTCAAAAAGGAGATGTTGGTATGGATAATAAAGAAGCAATCATACAGGCGACGATTAAACTCATTGAGGAAAACGGTGAACATTTAGAAGAGATAACCGTCCGTGATATATGTAAAAATGCAGGTGTCGGTTTAGGACTTGTAAATTACCATTTTGGCAGTAAGGATAAGCTGATAGAAGCGTGTGTAGAACGCATTATAAACGGAATCGTAGAACGATTCCAGAATATACGGGAAGAAACCGAAGGGCTGTCCTCTTTTGAGAAGTTGGAATATCTCGGAAATATGACGCTGGATTTCTTGTTTGAACACGCTGCTGTATCCAGAATTTCAGTTCTCACGGATATGCAGATACCTAAAGAAGGCGACAATACTTACAGAACCTATATGGCATATCTTCCGCTTGTTTCTGCCTGCCGCCCCGATTGGGATATGGAAACTGTAAGACGAAAAACTTTCTGTCTAATAACTATTATGCAGCAAACATTTTTGCGGCATGAAACAATATCAAAAATGTTGAATATTGATTTGAGTCAAAAAGATAATCGTAGCGCCTTTCACACGCAGATACTTCACGACATTCTGGAGGTGTAATCATGAAAATCACAGTCATAAACGGAACAGAAAAGCACGGTGTTACCTACCGTTTGAAAGAGATGTTTTTAGTAGCGTTCAGGGATAAAGCTGATATTAGAGAATATTTTCTACCCAAGGATTGTCCAACTTTCTGTGTCGGTTGCACAAACTGTATCTTAAAGGGCGAAAAAAACTGTAAGGACGCTGACTATATCGAAAAAATTGAAAAATCACTTTTGGAAGCAGACTTGATTGTAATGACATCGCCTGTCTATGTATTTCATGCTACTGGTGCAATGAAAGCGTTTCTTGACCATCTCGCCTATCGTTGGATGCCGCATCGCCCTGCTCCTGAAATGTTTGGAAAGAGAGCTGTTATCATAACGCAATGCTTGGGCAGTGGAGCAAAATCAGCGGCAAAAGATATAAAGCATAGTTTATCTTGGTGGGGAATTTCTCAAATTGGGATATTTACTGGTGCATTGATGGGCGATATTGTTTGGGAAAAACTTTCCCAAAAGAAACAAGCTGAACTTACGGGAAAGATTCAAAAACTATCCCGTAAATTTGCCTATATAGATTATACAAAACCTGCACACACAGAACTGATAACGAAAATTAAGTTTTTTGTCTGTCGTATGATGCAGAAATCCATACATAAATCAAACCCCGAATACCTTGACGGAAAGTATTGGGCAGAACAGGGCTGGCTTGGTAGCGTCAGACCGTGGAAATAATTTTGTATATGGTGGTGCGCCTATGGATAAAACAGAATGGATACGCTGCCCTGTTTGTGGCAGCAAAACAAGATTACAGATAAGAGAAGATACAGAATTAAGGAATTTTCCTCTCTACTGTCCGAAGTGCAAACAGGAAAGTTTAATTGACGTAAAGGAACTACATATAACTGTCATCAAAGAGCCAGACGCAAAGACGCAGAGCCGATGAACTTGTGAGATACCTCACAGCTCATCGGCTCTTTCTTTTATATTTGGATAAGCCCACCGAATAAAAAAAACGGTGCTTTGGTGGGCTGTTCTGTTACGCCCGAACAAAATATCACAGCCCTCTAAACCCGTTTTGAGTTTGGAGGGACTTTTTATGCGCTGGTCTGCCCTGAGCGCCTTGCTGCTTATCAGAAGCAGCAGTTATTTACACAGTGCTACAAGTGACTGAGGATAATCTGTTAAAAAAATCCTCAGTTGCTCGTGGCACGATTACGCCCCTGATGTAGAAGTTACGCATCTGCATAATAGAACTTATATTGCCTATAACCGCAAAGGTTTGACTACCTTTGCGGTTTTTTGTTTGTCGTTATTTGTCGGAATAAAGGATAAGCCTATATCTGGCGTTGGTTGCCGTTCGCCGCCTTTCAATCTGGATTTTCAAAAATTCAGATTGGAGGTAAAACGGTATGGCTTACAATAAAGCCAAAGAAGAAAAGAAATGGCGGCTCTGGAAAGAAGCCGAAGAAAAACAGTTAAGGAAGCTCGGCGTTGATGAAAGCACCATCGAAACGCTCCGTACTCACGATTGGGCGATTTTCAATTCAGACAGACGGTACTATCAGCGTGTGCAGGAATCGGGTACATACCTTGATGAAGTTGCAGAGGACACGACACCGCCCGAAGTAAAGACGGTTGAGGATTTTCTGGACAGCATCGAAAATCAGCAGCTCTACCAAGTTCTGATTAAGGTGGACAGGCTTACCCTGCAAATTGCGCTTTGGAAAATGGAGGGCTTCAACAGTTCTGAGATTTCCCAGAAATGCGGTCTGTCGGTCAATGCGGTGAATTTCCGTATGTGGCATCTCAGAAAAAAATTAAAAACTTTTTCAGGCATCTAATATAACGGCTATTCCCACGGGCTACAGGGTGAGAGGACAAATCCTCTTGCCCTGTTTTCCTTTGTGTGGCGAAAACGGGACTGTTCACTCATTCGCCAAATACTTCCTCTTTGTGATTGTGATGAGCATAAGCGTGTGCAGCGGTACGCCATGACCTGCCAAAGGGCAGCGAGCGATGAAAGGTGGTGAGCCTATCCCCTACCGACTGAAAATATCGGGCAGCTCCCGATTTCGCCATAACCCGCAAAGAGAACAATGGTACTCCCGTCCCGTCACAGCCCGAACGGTATCCAACCCGTCGCAGGCAATGAGGGCGGCTCTGTTAGAACGACAGTTGGGGTGGAACTCCCGTGGCGTCAGTTCGCTGCTGACCGTTTGGCGACTTCCCTGCGTTTACGAACGCACCTGCATTTCGGGGTGTCGAGGACAAATAGAGATGCTCCTATCATAAAGCCAGACGCAAGGTGGTCTATGGAAACAGAGTATTGTTTTACGCTCTACCGACCTTAAATACTTCCTTGTATCTGGCTGTTACATAGGCAGGTTACGCCTGCCTTATTCCAGATAGGAGGTCAAACACTATGGAAAGAATAATAAAGCGTGGAGATATTTTCTACGCAGAATTTAATCCCGTTGTCGGTTCGGAGCAAGGCGGTACACGCCCCGTACTTATCATTTCAAATGATATAGGCAATAGGCACAGCCCTACCGTGATTATTGCTGCGATTACGAGCCGAGTACACACAAAAGCAAAATTACCAACACATACCTCAGTAAAGGATTTTGAGGGGCTTGATAAGGACTCAATTATCCTGCTTGAACAGATACGGACGATTGATAAGCAGAGGTTAAAACAGTATATGGGGCTGATGCCCGATAACATAATGGCAAGGGTTGATAAAGCTCTTGCCATTAGTATTTCACTCAATAACAGACCTGAAAGGAAATGTGCAAATTAGAGAAAACATCAGGATTTGCACATTGGTCAAGCAGCGGCTGTATCTCTATAATTTAGGGCGTACAGCCGCTTTCTTTTGCGGAGGTAGCCAAATGGAAAATGTCAAAGCGTCCACAAATGCAGAACAGCAGCACGAAAGCAAGGTTGATGAAGCCGAAAACCTCGATATTTTTATGAAAGCTATGGTGCAGATTGTTGAGAAGTACGGAAGATTTGTTTTGCAGAGCGTCAATGTAATGCCGACTAAAACAGTTAACCAACAATCGATTTTTTTCTTTTATCTCCAAAAGTTCAATCCGTCTTTTTTCTTGATATTGATATTGTCAAGATTAGTTGACACATTTTTCTCAAGGATATCACTGACTATGCAGCCACCTCCAAAGCCTCATAGTACTGCCTGCGTTTTACCATGGGAGGAAGGCCGCCATTGGCAGAGCAGATC
>DXCZ01000029.1 GCA_019115765.1 Candidatus Mediterraneibacter stercoripullorum
GATGGTTGGTAGGCTCGTCCAGCAGAAGGATATCCGGTGTGGTAAGGAGCAGTTTCCCCAGAGATACGCGGGTTTTCTGTCCCCCAGACAGTGTGTCGGTCTGCTTCGAGAAGTCCTCTTCCGAGAATCCAAGTCCCTTCAGCACGCCGACGATCTCACTTTCGCAGGCGTATCCGTTTTTGTCTTCGAAGGCGGACTGGAGTCTGTTGTATGTCTCCAATCGGCTTTCCAGCGCTTCTCCGGAGAGAGACTTCATCTCCTTCTCGATGGCACGGAGCTGCTGCTCCATTTCCAGGATATCAGCCTTCGCAGTCCTTACCTCTTCATAAATCGTATTGCCCGGGGCAAGGTTCTGGTGCTGGGCCAGATAGCCGATGGTCTTTCCCTTTGACAGGACAACATTGCCCCCGTCCAGCGGCTCTTCGCCCATGATCGTCTTCAGAATCGTGGATTTGCCCGCTCCGTTTACGCCGACAAGGGCAGCCTTCTCGCGCTCCTCGATATGGAAGGAACCATTCCGGACGATGACCTGTTCTCCAAATGATTTCTCTATATTCTGACATGCTAATATCATGATGTTCCTGTAACTCCTTAAAATTTAATTTCCAGATAACCATTATATAGGAAACAGGGTAAAAAACAAAGTAAAAGTTGAATTTGACAGAAACTTAACTATTCTATATAATAAACCTGATACTATAAGCGGAGGGCGATAAGATTGGAACATAGAAAAATATCCCGCGCAGTCATCTCCAGACTTCCAAGATATTACAGGTATCTGGGGGATCTGCTCGAGGCGGGTGTGGAGAGGATATCCTCTAACGATCTGAGCAAAAAGATGCATGTGACCGCATCGCAGATCCGTCAGGATCTGAATAATTTCGGAGGATTCGGACAGCAGGGCTACGGGTACAATGTGAAATATCTCTACACAGAGATCGGCAAGATCCTGGGCCTGGATAAGACACATAATTTTATTATCATCGGTGCGGGTAATCTGGGGCAGGCGCTTGCAAATTATGCGTCCTTTGAGAGAAGCGGATTTGTTCTGAAGAGTCTTTTTGATGTGAATCCCCGCCTGGAAGGGGTCTCCATCCGGGGTATTCCGGTCAGGATGATGGATGAGCTGGTTGACTTCCTTCAGAACAATGAGATTGAGATCGCCGCACTGACCATTCCCAAATCCAAGGCAGTGGAAGTGGCGGATATCCTTGTTGAGAACGGCATTAAAGCGATCTGGAATTTCGCACATACAGATCTGACACTGCCGAAAGACGTGATCGTTGAAAGTGTTCACCTTTCTGACAGCCTGATGCAGCTTTCTTACAACATCAGCCAGCGCAGCGAACCGAAAAAGAAATAGAGATGATCTCAGAAGGAAAGAGCCTCCGGCAATGAGCCGGAGGCATTCTTAAGAGCAGGAACAGATTAATAACAGCTGATGCAGCGCTTTGCAGAAGCACTGTGGTTCAGAGGAAAGGTCATGGTGATAGAATGATGAGATATCTGCCGGACGGCGGACAGATGAAAGAGGCGGACGCGTATACGATCCGGACATTGGGCGTCCCGTCCATGGTACTGATGGAGCGGGCAGCACTGAAGACTGTTGAGGTGATGGAACAGTCCGGGATTGATCTGGAGCAGGCGCTGATCGCCTGCGGCAGCGGCAATAACGGCGGCGATGGATTTGCCATTGCCCGGCTTCTTCATGAGAAGAAGATGCATCCGGAGATTCTGTTTGCCGGACAGGAACAGTCTCTGACAGAAGAGTGCCGCTGCCAGAAGGAGATCGACGAGAGGCTGGGAATCCCGGTATTCACAGAGATTCCCGACCGGGAATATACTGTAATCATAGACGCTGTTTTCGGAGTAGGTCTGAGCCGCGAGATTACGGGGCATTACCGCAGTCTGATCGATCAGCTCAATGGCATGCGGGGAAGGAAAGTCGCCGTGGATATCCCTTCCGGCGTCAGTTCCCGCACCGGACAGATCCTGGGAACTGCTTTTCAGGCGGAGCTGACCGTGTCAATGGCTTGCGTCAAGCTGGGGTGTGAGCTGTTCCCCGGTAAAGAGATGGCAGGCAGAACGGTCCCTGTTCCCATCGGCATTGATCCGGGATTCTTTGATGACAGAAATGATGTATGTTTTACTTTGGAACGGGAATGCCTTCCCTCTCTGCTTCCGGAGAGAAAGGCAGATTCCAATAAAGGCACTTATGGCCGGCTCCTCATGATCACAGGTTCTGCCGGTATGGCGGGTGCCGCATATCTGTCGGCTATGGCAGCTTACACAGCGGGAGTCGGACTGGTCAGGATCTACACATCTGAGGACAACCGGGTGATCCTGCAGCAGCTTCTGCCGGAAGCAGTAATCACCTGCTATAAGGAGCATGATGAGGAGGAAATCAGGGAACTTCTGGACTGGGCGGATACTGTCTGCATCGGATGCGGTCTGGGACAGAGCGATACGTCTGAGCAGATCCTGCTCTCTGTGATGAAATATATCAAGACGCCCTGTGTGGCGGATGCAGACGCTCTGAACCTTATGAGCCGTCATATGGAACTGCTCGGAACTATAGAGACGCCTCTTATCCTGACTCCCCACATGATGGAGATGTCCCGTCTGACAGGAAAATCAGTGGGGGAGATAAAGTCGGACCGCGTCGGCGCGGCGGAAATGTTTGCGGCGGAATATCCTGTCATATGTGTCCTGAAGGACAGCCGCACAGCGGTCAGCTGCCGGGGCAGGAATACATTCGTTAACCTGGCGGGCAATTCCGCCATGGCGAAAGCAGGATCCGGCGATGTGCTGGCAGGAGTGATCGCAGGGCTGATGGCCCAGGGAAAAGAGCCTTTTGACGCGGCGTGTCTGGGCGTTTTCCTTCATGCCTGCGGCGGGGATGAGGCGCGGGAGGCGGAAGGAGCCTACAGTGTTCTTGCCAGAGACCTGATCACAGGGATCCGGCAGTGTATGAAAAAATATCAAGGAGAGAACTGAGATGAAACAGTACAACAGAGTCTGTGCGGAGATCGATCTTGATGCCATAGCATATAATATGGAGCAGATGAAAAACAGGATCGGGGAAGGGGCCCGGCTGATCGGTGTCATAAAGACCGACGCCTATGGTCATGGGGCGGTGCCCATCGCTCAGATGTTTGAGAAGATCCCCTACATATGGGGATATGCGGTAGCCTGTCTGGATGAGGGCATGATCCTGAGGAAGAACGGGATAGAGAAGCCCATACTTGTTCTCGGATGTGTTTTCCCGGATCAGTATGAGGATATGATCCGTTACGATATACGTGCCGCGGTCTATACGGAAGAGATGGCGGAAGGGATGTCCCGGACAGCTGTCAGGCTTGGAAAAGATGCATATTTTCATATTAAGATCGATACCGGAATGGGCAGGATCGGATTTCCGGTCACAGAGGAGAGCGCGGATACGATCCGGCGGATCTGCAGTCTTCCCAATGTATGTCCGGAAGGAATGTTCACTCATTTTGCGAAGGCGGATGAGGCAGACAAGAGCTATACCCGGATGCAGCATGACAGGTTCATGTGGATGAAGGAACAGCTGGAGAAAAGAAATGTGTCTATCAGGTATTATGACTGCGATAACAGCGCCGGGATCATTGACTTCCCGGATATGAAGCATGACCTGGCCCGGGCAGGGATCTCCACATACGGCATGTATCCTTCTGATGAGGTGGATAAGAGTGCTGTGGATCTGAAGCCGGCGCTGTCCCTGAAGAGTCATGTGATCTTTGTCAAGGAGGTGGAACCGGGCACATCCATCAGCTACGGCGGCACCTTTACCGCTGACAGGAAGATGCGGATCGCCACTGTTCCGGTAGGCTACGGAGACGGATACCCCCGTTCTCTGTCTAATAAGGGATACGTCCTCATCCGGGGAAAGAAAGCACGGATACTGGGAAGAGTATGTATGGATCAGTTCATGGTTGATGTGACAGATATTCCGGATGCCGCGTTTATGGATCAGGTCACACTGATCGGATCAGATGGCGAAGAGCGGATCACAGTGGACGATCTTGCAGAACTGAGCGGACGTTTCAACTACGAGTTCGTCTGCTGCCTGAGCAAAAGGATCCCCAGAGTGTACCGCCGGGGCGGTGAGATCATACTTCAGACAGATTATTTCTTCTGATGCTGAATACTTCCGATGAAAATGGTTAATAATCAAGTATGTTTCCCGGAAGGGATACAGAGATCATGTAAATCGGAGTGTGGACGAATTGGTAATCAGACGAGGAGATATCTATTATGCCGACCTGAGTCCGGTGGTCGGTTCAGAGCAGGGCGGTATCCGCCCGGTGCTGATCATACAGAACAATGTGGGGAACAGGCACAGTCCGACTGTCATATGCGCGGCCATAACTTCGCGCATGAACAAGGCGAAGCTTCCTACTCATATCGAGATCAGTACGAGAGACTACAGGATCGTAAAGAATTCTGTCATTCTGCTGGAACAGATACGGACCATCGACAAGCAGCGTCTCAGAGAGTTTGTCTGCCATATCGACCCGGCAATGATGAGGAAAGTCGACGCGGCAATCTGTGTCAGCCTCGAGCTTCCTACATAGATTCTTTACAGATTCTGAAAAGAGTGATAAAATTTTAAATCGGAAATACCATAAAAGAGGAGAATTTATATATGTCAGGACATTCTAAATTTGCGAATATCAAGCATAAGAAAGAAAAAAACGATGCTGCCAAGGGTAAGATCTTCACAAAGATCGGACGTGAGCTGGCAGTAGCGGTCAAGGAAGGCGGCGGTCCGGATCCGGCCAACAACAGCCGACTCCGTGATGTCATCGCCAAGGCGAAATCCAACAACATGCCAAACGATACTATCGAAAGAAATATCAAGAAAGCGGCCGGAGAAGGATCCGCTGACAATTTCGAGCATATTACATACGAAGGCTACGGCCCGGGCGGTACTGCTATCATCGTTCGGACGCTGACAGACAACAAAAACCGTACCGCCTCCAACGTAAGAAACGCGTTTACTAAAGGAAACGGAAACGTGGGAACTCCGGGATGTGTATCCTTCATGTTTGACGAGAAGGGACAGATCTTCGTTGCAAAAGAAGACTGCGACATGGATGCGGACGAGCTGATGATGCTTGCTCTTGACGCAGGTGCAGAGGATTTTAGCGAGGATGAAGAAAGCTATGAGATCCTTACAGATCCGTCATCTTTCAGTGATGTAAGACTGAAACTGGAAGAGGCAGGCATTCCCATGGCTGAGGCAGAGGTGACTATGATTCCTCAAACTTATGTGGAACTGACCAATGAGGAAGACATCAAGAATATCCAGAAAACCCTTGATCTTCTGGAAGAGGATGACGACGTACAGGACGTATATCACAACTGGAACGAATAAACAGCATTTACAGGAGGAACACATATGAGCGATTACAAGATTGAAACCAAGTGCATACAGTCCGGTTATGAGCCGGGCAACGGCGAGCCTAGAGTTCTGCCGATCTATCAGAGCACAACATTCCGTTATACGAGCAGCGAGCAGATGGGACGTTTGTTTGATCTGGAGGAATCAGGATATTTTTATACCCGTCTTCAGAATCCTACTAATGACGCTGTAGCAGCGAAGATCTGTGATCTGGAGGGCGGTGTTGCTGCCATGCTGACGTCTTCCGGACAGGCTGCCAATTTCTATGCAGTAATGAATATTGCTCAGGAAGGAGATCATATTGTCTGCGCTTCCTCACTTTACGGCGGTACATATAATCTTTACGCTCATACGATCCGCAAGATGGGTGTGGAGGCTACATTTGTTGATCCGGACTGCACACCGGAGGAACTGGATGCCGCTTTCCGGGAGAATACCAAGGCTGTATTCGGAGAGTCTATTGCAAACCCGGCTCTGGTAGTCCTTGACTTTGAGAAATTTGCCGAGGCGGCTCACAGACATGGTGTACCGTTTATCGTTGACAATACCTTCGCCACACCGATCAACTGCCGTCCTTTTGAATGGGGAGCAGATATTGTAACTCATTCTACAACGAAATACATGGACGGACATGCTACATGTGTCGGCGGTGCCATTGTTGACAGCGGAAACTTTGACTGGGAAGCACATGCGGATAAATTTCCGGGACTTACTACGCCGGATGAGACATATCATGGAATCATCTATACTCAGAAGTTCGGAAAGGGAGCATATATCACCAAGGCGACGGCTCAGCTGATGCGAGACCTTGGTTCCATCCAGTCTCCACAGAATGCGTTTCTGCTTAACATCGGGCTTGAGACCCTTCATCTGCGGATGCCGAGACATTGCGAGAATGCGCTGAAGGTCGCTCAGTATCTTCAGAACCATGAGAAAGTAGCATGGGTAAATTATCCGTCTCTTCCCGGAGACAAATATTACGACAGGGCTCAGAAATATATGCCCAACGGAACATGCGGCGTGCTTACATTCGGCCTGAAGGGTGGAAGAGAGGCAGCAGTAGAGATGATGGACAAGCTGAAAATGGTTGCCATCGTAACGCATGTTGCTGATGCAAGAAGCTGTGTTCTTCATCCGGCAAGCCATACACATCGCCAGATGAATGAGGAAGAGCTTATTGAAGCAGGCGTTCAGCCAGATTTGATCCGTTTCAGCGTAGGAATTGAAAATGCCGAAGACATTATTGCCGATGTGGAGCAGGCATTGAGATAAAGCTGCAGCTCAGCATGGTATGGAGAGTTTTCTTTATCTTCCATACCATGTTTTCTTTTTCGTACTAAATGGACAGCTTCTTCATGTGTAAGAGCATTTCATGCATAAAAAATGTATCCTTTGCAATAATTAAAAACAGAGAAACTGACTGTGGTCTGATGAAAAATGTGTGTTTAGAAACTGTAGCGCCGCAGCAGATCAAAGTAAAAAGAGGAGGATATATTGGAAATGAAGAACGCAGATTCAGGGACCGAAGAACAGAAGGAACGCAATCAGGAAGATGAAGAGATTCGTGAGATGGGAACTCTTGATTTGAACAAAAAAGACGGAAAACACCGCATTCAGCTTCTGACGATCATCGGAGAGATCGAAGGACATGAGAATGTTTCCGGCAATACAAAAGCCACGAAATATGAGCACCTCCTTCCAAGACTGGCAGAAGCAGAAGAGGATGGAAATATAGAAGGAATCCTCATCCTTCTGAACACGCTCGGCGGTGATGTGGAAGCTGGACTGGCAATCGCCGAGATGATTGCATCATTGAGCAAGCCCACCGTATCTCTTGTCCTCGGAGGGAGCCATTCTATCGGAGGACCGCTGGCTGTATCCGCGGATTATTCTTTTATCGTGCCTACAGGTACGATGATCGTTCATCCGGTCCGATCAACAGGAATGTTTATCGGAGTTATCCAGAGCTATAGGAATATGGAAAAAACACAGGACAGGATTGCCCGTTTTATCTCGGAACATTCCCGGATCACTCAGGAGCGTCTTCTCGAGCTTATGCTTGACTCCACTCAGCTGGTAAAGGATGTCGGAACAATGCTGGAAGGAGAGGAGGCGGTCAGGGAAGGACTCATCGATGAGGTTGGCGGGATCAGCCAGGCATTTGCCAAGCTCCATGAAATGATCGATGAAAGAAGGAATCGTACGGAGCAGAAGCGGTGAAATGACGAATTCAAGATAGATTAAGATAAAGCACCGCTATTTGAAAGCGCCGAAAACTTTATGGTGACACGAATTTCAAATAATGGTATATTAAATATAATGTTCTAAATAATAAGGGGGATTTACATGGCTGCTAAAACAACAAAACGTAAAAACAGTACAAAGAAAAAAAGCACGCCAAAGAAAGCACAGCAGAACACAGAACTACGAGGGGAGATCCTGATTCTGATCCTGCTTGCTGTCTGTATTCTTCTTGTGCTGAGTAACTTCGGGGTGGGCGGAACCGTTGGGGAGGCGGTTTCCTCCGTCCTTTTTGGTGTATTTGGTTTTATGAACTATTTACTGCCATTTCTGTTATTCGGCGGCATAGCTTTTCTTATGTCCAACAAGGGAAATACTCACGCTTACATAAAGGCAGCGGCAGCCGCAGTGCTCTTTCTCGTTCTGACAGCGCTTCTTGAGCTGATGTTTGACCAGTACAGCGCTTCAGAGACAATTCTGGCCTATTACAGAGATTCCAGTGTCCATCGAAATGCGGGGGGAGTGACCGGCGGCTGTATCGTCAGTCTGCTCTGGCCGCTGATTGGGGAGATCGGCACCTATGTTGTGCTTCTGATTTTATGTATTATCTGTGTGATCCTGATCACAGAGAAGTCCCTTCTTGCTCCTCTTGGCAGACAGAGCCGCAGGGCGTATGAAGGAGCGAAGAAGAAACAGCAGGAGACAGCTGTTCTAAGGGCAAAGAAAAAAGAAGAGAAAGCGAAACAGAAAAAGGATGAGGAAGGCAGCGGTACAACGGAGAGAAAACGTCGTGACCGTAAGGCTTCAGGTGTTTCCTTTGCGACTACACTCAGTGAAGAAGACGGATTCCGCAAGAAAGGAAAGTCTCCGGAAATATTTGAACTCACCCCGGATTTCGGAGAGGAACCATCTGCATTGGATCAGGAGTTCGTTATTAATCGTGCCGAACCTTCAGAATCTGTAGAATCTGAAGCCGTTACGGAGAACGCTGATCCGGATTTCGCAGACGGCACGAATCATGCGGAGAATGAACCTGTGACCGCCGCTCCGGGGAAAAAACGCCGGTCAACTGCCCGGGATACAGCGGAAGTTGCTGCCGAAGCTGCAAATGTAGCGGCGTCAGTGCAGGAGCAGGAATCCAGACCTGTGCAGATTTATCATACGCCGCCCCTTTCTCTGCTGAAGAAGGGAAAGAAGGGCAGAGGCGATTCAGACGCACATCTTCGTGCAACTGCGCTGAAGCTTGAGCAGACACTGCAGAATTTTGGTGTTGGTGTCCATGTGACGAACGCCAGCTGCGGACCGTCCGTGACCCGCTATGAGCTTCAGCCGGATCAGGGAGTCAAAGTAAGCCGGATCGTAGGACTTGCCGATGACATCAAACTGAATCTGGCAGTGGCGGATCTGAGGATTGAAGCTCCGATCCCAGGGAAAGCCGCAGTGGGGATCGAGGTTCCCAACAGTGAAAATACGGCAGTAATGCTCAGGGATCTTCTGGAATCCAGAGAATTCAAAGAAAGCAGGTCCCCGATATCATTTGCGGTAGGAAAGGATATCGCCGGGAAAGTTGTAGTAGCGGATATAGCGAAGATGCCTCATCTGCTGATCGCGGGAGCCACAGGCTCCGGAAAGTCAGTCTGCATAAACACGTTGATCATGAGCATCATTTATAAAGCAGATCCGGAAGATGTGAAGCTGATCCTTGTAGATCCCAAGGTTGTAGAGCTCAGCGTGTATAACGGAATCCCGCACCTTATGATCCCGGTCGTTACGGATCCGAAGAAGGCGGCAGGCGCACTTAACTGGGCAGTGGCCGAGATGGAAAAGCGCTATAAGCTCTTCGCTGAATATAATGTACGTGACCTGAAGGGGTTTAATGAGAAGGTCGAACGGGGCGAGACAGGTGAAGAAATCAAGAAAAAACTTCCTCAGATCGTCATCGTCATCGATGAGCTTGCAGATCTTATGATGGTTGCCCCGGGAGAAGTGGAAGGCGCCATCTGCCGGCTTGCCCAGCTTGCAAGAGCAGCCGGGCTGCATCTTATCCTTGCAACCCAGCGGCCGTCGGTCAATGTCATTACCGGACTGATCAAGGCAAATATGCCGTCCAGAATCGCCTTTTCAGTATCATCGGGAGTGGATTCCCGTACGATCATTGATATGAACGGGGCAGAAAAGCTTCTGGGAAAAGGAGACATGCTTTTCTATCCGTCCGGTTATCCGAAACCGGTCCGTGTACAGGGATCTTTTGTCTCAGATGAAGAAGTTCAGAGTGTGGTAGATTACCTGATCAGCAAAAACGGAAAAACAGATTATGATAAAACCATTGAAGAACACATCAGTACTGCAGAAACGATTTCCGGTCAGTCTCCTGCGGAAGGAGAATCTGACAAGGATGTATATTTCACAGAAGCTGCGAAGCTGATCATAGACAAGGAAAAAGCATCCATCGGTATGCTGCAGCGGATGTTCAAGATCGGGTTCAACCGTGCGGCGCGGATCATGGATCAGCTTGCGGAAGCAGGTGTGGTGGGGCCTGAGGAAGGAACAAAGCCGAGAAAGATACTTATGACAAAAGAGGAATTTGAACAGTACATAGAAAGCAATTCTAATTCATAAAATATTCAGTTTCAAAAGGAGGACTACAGATGAAAACAGACATTCAGATCGCTCAGGAAGCAAAGATGGATCACATCAGAGACGTTGCCGCATCAATCGGGATCACCGAGGATGAACTGGAGTTTTACGGAAAATATAAGGCAAAACTCTCTGACGAGCTCTGGAACCGCATCAAAGACAACAAAGACGGGAAGCTTGTTCTTGTCACGGCAATTAACCCTACCCCTGCCGGAGAAGGTAAGACCACAACGACAGTCGGACTTGGGGAGGCAATGGCAAAGCTTGGGCAAAAGGCACTGATCGCTCTTCGCGAGCCTTCCCTTGGACCGTGCTTCGGCATCAAAGGAGGAGCTGCCGGCGGCGGTTACGCTCAGGTCGTTCCCATGGAAGACCTGAATCTGCACTTTACAGGCGACTTCCATGCCATCACATCTGCAAATAACCTTCTTGCAGCCATGCTTGATAATCATATCCAGCAGGGGAACGCTCTTCGCATCGATCCTCGTCAGGTTGTCTGGAAACGCTGCCTGGATATGAACGACCGTGTCCTTCGAAATATCGTTGTCGGCCTCGGAAATAAAATGGACGGCATGGTCCGGGAGGATCATTTCGTTATTACGGTTGCTTCTGAGATCATGGCAATCCTCTGTCTGGCGGATGATCTTCAGGATCTGAAGAGGAGACTTGGCCGGATCATTGTTGCATATAACTTCGACGGAGATCCGGTAACAGCGGACGATCTTCAGGCGACAGGAGCAATGACTGCTTTGCTGAAGGATGCGATCAAGCCGAATATCATTCAGACTCTGGAACATACACCGGCGCTTGTCCATGGCGGTCCCTTTGCAAATATCGCTCATGGATGCAACAGTGTACGTGCTACAAAAATGGCTCTCAAACTCAGCGATATTACAATTACGGAAGCCGGATTCGGAGCAGATCTTGGCGCAGAGAAGTTTTTCGACATCAAGTGCCGGATGGCCGGGCTGAAGCCGGATGCAGTAGTTTTAGTTGCAACTGTCCGCGCTTTGAAGTATAATGGTGGCGTTGCAAAGAGTGATCTGGCTGAGGAAAATCTGGATGCTCTTGCAAAAGGAATTGTAAATCTTGAAAAACATATAGAAAATATACAGAAATATGGGGTTCCTGTTATCGTTACCCTGAATTCTTTCGTGACAGATACAGACGCTGAAAACGAGTTTATCCGCAGATTCTGCGAGGAGAGGGGATGCGAATTCGCTCTCTCAGAAGTGTGGGAAAAGGGAGGAGAAGGCGGAATCAGCCTTGCAAAGAAAGTTCTCGATACACTTGATAATAAAGCAAGTCATTTCAGACCTCTTTATGATGATTCACTTTCTCTGAAGGAGAAAATTGAAACAATAGCGAAAGAAATCTACGGCGCACGCGGTGTTGTTTACGAGCCTGCCGCTGAAAAGCAGCTTGCCAAGATCGAATCAATGGGATTCGGTTCCTTCCCTGTCTGCATGGCAAAGAACCAGTATTCTCTGTCTGATGATGCGAAAAAGCTGGGTAGACCTGAGAATTTCGACATTCATATCAGAGAGGTATATGTCAGTGCAGGAGCCGGTTTTGTCGTTGCTCTGACAGGAGCGATCATGACTATGCCGGGGCTGCCAAAAGTTCCTGCTGCTAATGGTATTGATGTAACGGAGGACGGTAAGATAACAGGACTGTTTTAAAGGAGAAATCAATGGCACAGTTAATTGATGGGAAAAAAATATCAAATGAGATCAAGGATGAACTGAAAGAAGAAGTAGCTGAACTGAAAGAAAAGGGTGTATCCATCTGTCTTGCAGTTATACAGGTTGGAGATGATCCGGCCTCATCTGTCTATGTCAGAAATAAAAAAAGAGCCTGTGCATATATCGGGATCGAATCTAAAGCTTTCGAACTTCCGGAAAATACAACGGAAGAAGAGCTTGTTTCTCTCGTGGAGGAACTGAACGGAGATCCGTCTGTAAACGGAATTCTCGTTCAGCTCCCTCTGCCTGCTCACATTAACGAAGATCGTATTATCCGGACCATATCACCTGACAAAGATGTGGATGGCTTTCATCCTGTCAGCGTGGGAAGACTTTGGATCGGAGAAAAAGGGTTCCTATCCTGTACTCCTGCAGGAATTATCCAGCTGCTGAAAAGATCAGGGATTGAAATCGAAGGAAAGGAGTGTGTAGTGATCGGCAGAAGTAATATTGTCGGCAAGCCCATGGCGGCACTTCTTCTCAGGGAAAACGGTACGGTGACTGTAGCTCACTCAAGGACGAAGAATCTTAAGGATGTGGCAAAGAGAGCGGATATCCTGATCGTAGCTATCGGGAAAAAGCAGTTTATCACTTCCGAATACGTCAAGAACGGTGCTGTCGTGATCGACGTAGGAATGCACAGAGACGAGAATAACCATCTCTGCGGAGATGTTGATTTTGATGATGTTGAACCAGTTGCTTCTGCAATCACACCGGTTCCCGGCGGAGTCGGGCCCATGACTATTGCGATGCTGATGAATAACTGTGTCGAGACTGCACGGATGCAGGAGGAATAGTTATGAGGTGTACACGTTGCGGGGCTATTATCCCGGATGACCAGATGATATGCCCGGAATGCGGGGCAGAAGTCCAGATCGTACCGGACTACAATCCGCTGGACGATGTCCTGACGCGGGAGGTAAAGGGCTCTGTAGAAGGTGCCACCAGACAGCTGCACACCGAAGATATCAGAAGACAACAGCGACCGCCGCAGCCCAGGAATATTAATTCTACCCGGGTTATCAGTCAGAACGAGATGGACAGGCTCCGGGATGCAAGAAGAGCTGCGGCGCGTCGAAACGGCGCACAGTCCGGCGGGCTCTCCGGCTCAAGAACTTCAAACCGACGCAGTACCGGCAATATGCGTAATACCGGCGGTGTTAAAAGTACGGGGGTATCCCGCGGTACAGGCAATGTACGCGGGAATTCATCTCAGAGAAGGGATACCGGAAGAGTTCGGCAGAACACTGAAGTCCTTCGAAGAAGCCGTGAAGAGAGACGCAGACAGCAGGAGATGAGACTGGCAGCTGCAAAAAGAAAAAGGCGCAATCTGCTTATTGCAATTTTTGTTGTACTGGCTCTTATTGTTACCGGAATATATGTTATATATCAGAACTCTTATACAGGTGTCCTGCAGAAAGGGTATAACGCACTTCAGAGTAATAATTATTCTTCGGCGGAAAATTATTTTAACCGTGCTGTTGTAAAGGACAGATCAAGGCCAGAAGCATATACCGGACTTTCAAAAGTATATATGGCACAGGATGATCAGGAGAGTGCCGAAGCTGTTTTCCTCTCTGCTATAGAAACGCAGCCATCCAATGCTCAGCTTTACCGGGCTGCCATTGACTTTTATATGGATACGGAACAGTATTCCAGCATATCAGTGCTTCTTGCTGACTGCAACGATGACAACGTGTTAAGTGAGGTGTCCGATTATGTTTCCGATGCTCCGCAATTTAGTTTGGAGCCAGGAACCTATACAGAAGTGATCGAAGTTGCTCTTACTTCTGATACAGGTGGAACCATTTATTACACAACAGACGGGACAGATCCAACGACATCCAGTACTGAATATACAGAGCCAATCCTGTTGAATACAGAAGCTGAAACAGAGATCAGGGCTATTGCGGTAAATAAAAATGAGATTCCCAGTGTTGTGTCGTCTGCAAAGTATACGATTTCATTTCCTATAGCGGATGCTCCGGTTGTGAATCCGGCAACCGGACAGTATACGGAGCCCACGCAGATCACGATCACAGTTCCAGACGGTTATACTGCTTATTATACAACGGACGGCTCCACTCCATCGGCTGATTCTTCCTCGGCTCAGAAGTATACCGGTCCGATTGATATGCCGCAGAATGACCAGATCATATTCAGCGCCATCCTTGTCAATAATGATAACGGAAAGGAAACTGCCGTTACGACGAGAAACTATATTACAACAAATAGCTGATATTATTATCCTGTAATTTTTATCAATAATATATGTGCTTAAAAACAGCCCCGGTATTGTGTGAAATTTTATGTATTTTTTACAATACCGGGGTTGCATTATCCATAGCAAAGAGTTATAATGTCTGTGTTAAAAAAATAACAACTTCATAAAGGAGAAAGTAGACATGAGCAGATTTTGTTTACCAAGAGACATTTATCACGGAAAAGGCTGTCTGGAAGAGCTTAAGAACCTGAAAGGAAAAAAGGCGATGCTTGTAGTAGGCGGCGGTTCCATGAAACGTCAGGGATTTCTCGACAAAGCTGTGAATTACCTGAAAGAAGCCGGAATGGAAGTGCAGCTGTTTGAAGGCGTTGAGCCGGATCCGTCAGTTGAGACAGTCATGAAAGGTGCAGAGGCAATGCGTGCCTTTGAGCCGGACTGGATCGTTGCAATGGGCGGAGGATCTCCGATCGATGCAGCTAAGGCAATGTGGGCATTTTACGAGTATCCGGATACCTCTTTTGAGGATCTGTGCACACCGTTTAATTTCCCGGAGCTGAGACAGAAAGCAAAGTTCGCTGCAATTCCTTCTACATCTGGAACCGCGACAGAAGTTACTGCATTCTCAGTCATCACAAATTATCAGACAGGAGTGAAGTATCCTCTGGCTGATTTCAACATCACTCCGGATGTGGCTATCGTTGACCCGGATCTTGTATCCGGACTGCCGGTGAAGCAGGTTGCATACACAGGAATGGACGCCCTGACACATGCTATTGAGGCATATGTCTCCACGCTGAACGGACCGTTCACAGATCCGCTGGCACTTCAGGCGATCGAGATGGTTCTGGATTATCTGCCGGCATCCTATAACTGCAACATGGAGGCAAGAGAGCAGATGCACTATGCACAGTGCCTCGCAGGAATGGCATTTTCCAATGCTCTTCTTGGAATCGTTCACTCCATGGCGCATAAAACCGGAGCAGCGTTCTCTACAGGACATATTCCGCACGGATGCGCAAACGCTATTTACCTTCCTTATGTAATCGCATATAATGCAAAAGATCCGGTTGCAGCATCACGCTACGCTGAGATCGCACGCAGGATGGGACTTCCGGGAACATCTGAGAAGGCTCTTATCAACAGCCTGAGAGAGAAGATCAATGAGTTCAATGTGAAGCTGAACATTCCGAGAAATCTGAAAGACTTTGGAATCAACGAGGACGAGTTCAAGGAAAAAGTTGCTCATATTGCTGAACTTGCTGTCGGAGATGCATGTACAGGATCCAATCCTCGTGCAATCGATCCAGCTGCAATGGAGAAACTTCTTACATGTACATATTACGGAACTGAAGTTGATTTCTGATCATCAGAAGATATCATATCAGGCAACTGAACACGCGAACAATTATACCGGGACGGTTTACGGACTGTCCCGGTTTTTTGCGCAATCTGCCCGGAGAGCGGCCGCCGTGCTTCCTCTGTCCAATCATCAACTTGCACAAAAGTATGTCAGATTAACACGAAAGAAGGCTTGCCATTCTGACGGTTATAGCGTATTATAAAGAGTGTGATTTTTTGCATTCTTATTTACAAGGAGGAAAACATGTATAAGATATTAAAGGCAAAAAAGCTGGCCGATAAGATCTTTCTGATGGATGTGCATGCACCCCGTGTCGCAAGCCACTGCCAGCCGGGCCAGTTCGTTATCGTAAAAATGGATGAGAAAGGCGAACGTATCCCGCTTACGATCTGTGATTATGACAGAGTAGCCGGGACAATCACTATCGTAGTTCAGGAAGTGGGGGCTTCCACAACAAAGATGGGCGCATTGAAGGAAGGAGACTATTTCCGTGACTTTACAGGCCCGCTTGGATGTGCTTCTGAGTTTGTAAACGAAGATATGGAAACTCTGAAGAATAAGAAGATGCTCTTTGTCGCAGGCGGTGTAGGAGCAGCTCCTGTTTATCCGCAGGTGAAATGGCTTCACGAGCGCGGCATTGATGCAGATGTTATCGTTGGTGCTAAGACAAAGGACATGCTGATCCTGGAAGATGAGATGAAGGCTGTTGCAGGCAATTACTATCCCTGTACAGATGATGGTACATATGGTCATGCAGGTATGGTCACCACTATGGTAGAAGAGCTCGTTAACGAAGGAAAGAAATATGACGTCTGCGTTGCGATCGGACCGATGATCATGATGAAGTTCGTCTGTCTGCTCACAAAGAAGCTTGAGATCCCTACTATCGTCAGCATGAACCCGATCATGGTAGACGGTACAGGTATGTGCGGCGCATGCCGTCTCCAGGTAGGCGACGAGATCAAGTTCGCTTGTGTGGACGGACCTGAGTTTGACGGACATCTGGTTGACTTTGATCAGGCTATGAAGAGAAGCCAGATGTATAAGACGCAGGAAGGACGTGCGATGCTGAAGCTCCAGGAGGGCGATACCCATCACGGCGGATGCGGACATTGTGGAGGTGACGAGTAATGGCTGATATGTTAAAGAAAGTACCTGTCAGAGAGCAGGATCCGAAAGTACGTGCGACGAACTTCGACGAGGTTTGTCTTGGATATAATCTTGAGGAAGCCATGGATGAGGCGACAAGATGTCTGAACTGCAAGAATGCAAAGTGTGTTCAGGGATGCCCGGTTTCCATTGATATTCCTGCATTTATCCATGAAGTAAAAGAAGGAAATATCGAAGAGGCATATAAAGTGATCGGAAAGTCCAGCGCTCTTCCGGCTATCTGTGGACGTGTGTGTCCTCAGGAGTCTCAGTGCGAAGGGAAATGTATCCGTGGAATCAAGGGCGAACCTGTCTCTATCGGTAAGCTGGAGAGATTTGTCGCTGATTATGCACTGGAAAATGATATCAAGCCGGTAGGCGCAGAGAAGAAGAACGGACATAAAGTAGCTGTGATCGGTTCCGGTCCTTCCGGACTGACCTGTGCCGGAGATCTGGCAAAGATGGGATACGACGTGACTGTATTCGAAGCGCTCCACGAGCTGGGTGGTGTTCTTGTGTATGGTATTCCGGAGTTCCGTCTCCCAAAACAGAAAGTTGTTGCCAAGGAGATTGAGAAGGTCAAAGAACTTGGCGTTAAGTTTGAGACGAATGTCGTTATCGGCAAGTCTACAACTATCGATCAGCTGATGGAAGATGAAGGATTTGAAGCTGTGTTCATCGGTTCCGGTGCCGGACTTCCCATGTTCATGGGAATCCCCGGTGAGAATGCAAATGAGGTATTCTCAGCAAACGAGTACCTGACCAGAAGCAACCTGATGAAGGCTTTTGATGATTCCTATGATACTCCTATCGCAGCAGGCAAGAAAGTTGCTGTCGTAGGAGGCGGAAACGTGGCAATGGACGCTGCCAGAACAGCACTCCGTCTCGGTGCTGACGTACATATCGTGTACAGAAGAAGCGAGGCTGAACTTCCGGCCAGAGTCGAAGAGGTACATCATGCAAAAGAAGAGGGAGTCATCTTCAACCTTCTGACCAATCCGAAGAAGATCAACGTAGATGAAAACGGAAATATCACAAGCATGACTGTTGTTAAGATGGAACTGGGCGAGCCTGATGCTTCCGGAAGAAGACGTCCTATTGAGATCCCGGGATCCGAGTATGATATCGAAGTTGATACAGTGATCATGTCCCTGGGAACTTCACCGAACCCGCTGATCTCTTCCACGACAAAGGGTCTGGAGACAAACCGCAGGAAATGTATCGTGGCAGACGAGGAGAACGGTCAGACATCCAAGGAAGGCGTATTCGCCGGAGGAGATGCTGTGACAGGCGCTGCTACAGTTATCCTTGCAATGGGCGCAGGAAAAGCCGGCGCCAAAGGTATTGACGAGTATCTGAGAAGCAAAGAGAACTAATACGTTATTCGGCCTATTATCGGACTAATCATACAAAATATTTACAGACCGAAAAGGACTGACATCTGATCAGAACACCTTTCGGTCTGTTTTTTAGATTACAGGTGAGAAAAAGATGGTTCAGGAAATAAGAGAACAGCTCTTCCAGCTCAGCGAAGAGTCATATAAAGATTTTAACCGGAATATCGTACCCGGCGAGGAACGGATGATCGGAGTACGACTGCCTGCTTTGCGGAAACTGGCACGTGAAACAGCAAAAAGCTCCGGCAGAGAATATCTTGATGAGGCGGCGGAAGCCATGGGACCGGATTCCCTGCACGAAGAGATCATGCTTTACGGTATGGTGCTGGGATATACCAAAATGGAAAAGGAAGAACGGGCAGAGCGTCTCGACCGCTTTGTCCCCCTGATCCGCACATGGGCAATATGTGACACCTGTGTGACCGGATATAAATTCATGGAAAAAGAGCCGGACTACTGGTTCGATTATCTGAAACGATACGAGACCAGCGATAAAGAATTCGATCTCCGGTTCATGATCATCTCCATGTTGTCCCATTTTATTGACGACCGGCATATCGACGAAGTCCTTCGCCTCTGCGGCTCCATACGCAATGACGGATATTATACAAAGATGGGCGTAGCCTGGACCGTATCCGTCTGCTATGTAAAATATCCGGAAAAAACAAGAAAACTTCTGGAATCTGGCGTAATGGATGAATTCACACATAACAAATCCATCCAGAAGATACGAGAATCCTACCGGGTTAGCCGGGAAGAAAAAGAAGAGTTGAAGAAACTGAAGAAGGGATGATGAAAAATCACTCTTTGACACAGTCAGAACCTCCGATATAGATTGAAAATTATGATCGACTGTACTGACGCACGAATGCAGGTGTTACTCCCGGCTCAGGACGCTTCGCTCTAATTCGCCGTCCGCAACACCTGTATTCATGCTGCGAGTTCAGGCAGGTAATTTTCCATCAATATCGGAGGTTATTCTTATGGACAAAGAAACTCTTTTTCAGGAGGCATCCGGTTGGATGCGGCTGACATTTTGCTCCCGACCGGGATGCCATCTGAGAAAGCCAGTCCTCCGTCTTAGATAAAGTAAGTCCCCGGGCAGACTGATTTTTACTCATAAATCCCATTAATGGTTACGGTGAAGACTGCTTCGGCTCCGCTGAGGTCGGTGTTGAGGCTGTAGGGATCGGGGAAGGTTACGTTTACTTCCACGGTATCGCCGGGGTGTGCGCCGATGAGCTGGTCTTCGAAGTCGTCGATGTAGCTGCCGGATCCGATCACAAGAATAGGAATGCAGACGGCAAGGATCTTACTTACTTTCCTGCGGATTTCTTTTTTTCGGTGTTCCTCAGCTCTTCGCTGCTGAGCCATTTTTCTGTTTTCTTTTTTCATACTATGTAATCCCTCATTTCATTCGATTCTGGCCATAAGCTGATGATAAAATTCCGCTTCGGCCGACTTTTCTATCACAAATGAAAAATATGACTAATTTGTGATTTTATTTCAAAAAATACATGTTATACTATTACTAATGTCCTGGCATGAGTGCCGGGATATATCAGACTTTAGAACATCAGAGTGGAGAACGAATGAATGGAAAATAACATGAGAAAATTTGACGGGAACCTTTTTTTGCATGATGTAACAGAAAAACTGGAGACGCGTCTTAATGAGATAAAGAATGACCTGGTCGAAGGACAGAAGGAAATCGAAAGTATGCATGAGTATTACTGGGAGAATTATGCAGAGATGGACCAGTACGGATATGAGGATTATGATAACCAGCAGGCCCTTCTGCATCAGGTCAATGCAAATGACGAGAAGCTGAAATTGAAGCACCGTTTTGAGCGGATGCTGGAGTCTCCTTTTTTCGGAAGGGTTGATTTTGCCTTTGACGGGGAGGACGAGGCGGAGCCATTTTATATCGGTATCGGAAACTTTGCGGAGAGGGCAGGCATGACGCCTCTGATCTATGACTGGAGAGCGCCTGTCAGCGGCCTTTTCTATGATTTCGACAAGGGACCGGCGTCCTATGAGGCTCCGGCCGGGCGGATCGAGGGTGATATCTGCGCCAAGTGGCAGTACAAGATCCGGAATGGAAAGATGGTGTATGCATTTGAGAGCGATACGAAAATTGATGACGAGATCCTGAAACAGGAACTTGGAAACAATGGGGACGTAAAGCTGAAAAATATTGTCCGCACTATCCAGAAGGAGCAGAATGCGATCATCCGTAATACAAAGGATAAGATCCTGGTGATACAGGGAGCCGCAGGAAGCGGAAAGACATCGATAGCTCTCCATCGGATCGCATATCTGCTGTATCATGACCGGAAAAATTTAAAATCATCCAACGTGCTGGTCCTGTCGCCGAACAGTGTGTTCGCGGATTATATTTCCCATATTCTTCCCGAACTGGGAGAAGAAAATATCAAGGAAATGAGCTTTGACCTGTTTGCCTATCGTGAGTTGAAAGATACAGCGGCAGACTGTGAGGATCGATACGATCATCTGGAGCGGATCATGGCCTTTCCGGATGAACAGGAGAAAGAGCGGTTCCGTATGAAACAGTCAGCGGATTTTGTGGGAATGACAGAAGGCTTTCTGGCCACACTAGAAGACCGGCTGGTAGATTTCCGCGAGATCAGCTTCCGCGGCATGAGCCTGACAGAAGAGGAACTGATCCGTATGTTCTATTTCAAGTTCCAGGATACACCGCTGCTGGCACGAATGGACGCTGTGAAGGAGTATTTCATTGATTCCTATGAGACTCTGAAGGGACGGGATATCTCAGAGGAGGACCAGGAACTGCTGCAGCGTAAATTCGATGATATGTATGTTACAAAGGATATTTATAAGATCTATAACTGGCTTCTGGAAGATTACGGATATGAACTTCTCCCGGATGTGCCTTATGAGAGGAGAAAGATCCAGTATGAGGATGTGTTCCCCATGCTTTATCTGAAATACAGACTGCTTGGGCGGAGCTCGCAGAAAAATATCAAACATCTGGTCATTGATGAGATGCAGGATTATTCCTATCTGCAGTATGTCCTCCTGAACGGTCTGTTCCAGTGCCGGATGACGATCCTGGGAGATTTTGCCCAGACTCTGGATACGAAGCAGCACGATGTTACAAAGTTCCTGCCAAAGATCCTGGGAAAAGAGATCCGTCAGCTCTCACTGAACAAGAGTTACCGCAATACTTATGAGATTGCAAAGTACGCGGAGAAGATCAGCGGGATCACTGGCCTTGAAGTACTGGAACGTCATGGCAAGGAAGTAGAAGAGAAGGCGTTTTCGTCGATTGATGATATTATGGAAGAAGTGATGTCTCATCTGAATGTGGGCGATGATGGCTACGAGACAGCCGCCCTGATCACCATGACTGAAGAAGAGGCTTACGACATTTACAGACTGCTCAAAAACAGGGGTGCAGAAGCCTCCTATGTGGACAGGAACAGCTCCGCATTTAAAAAGGGTCTGACAGTGACTACCTTTTATCTGGCAAAGGGGCTTGAGTTCGATCAGGTATTCGAGCTGAGAGGAAAGAAAGAGAACCCGCTTCGGGAACAGGCGGAATATATCTGCGCCACCAGAGCGCTGCAGGAACTGTATGTGTATGACATAAAATAAGAATTATCCAGACCTTCCCGGATGGATCCGGCAGGCACGGGACATGAATCCCGGACATTTCGCCAGGTTCTTCTATGGCATAGCGTAGAAAAATGCATAAATCGTCTCCTGCGGGACATGTTATAAGTAAAAAACGTGGGAGGCACAGAATGGAGTCCATATGGAGCAAAACCTGGGAAATGCAGAAATTCCCTGCGCTTAACAGCAGTCGCAGCACAGATGTGGCTGTGATCGGCGGAGGCATGGCGGGGATATTAACCGCATATCAGCTGGAACAGGCAGGCGTGCATACTGTCGTTCTGGAAGCAAACCGGATCGGCGGCGGACAGACGGGAAACACAACGGCCAAGATCACGTCACAGCACGGCCTGTTCTGCAGCAGATTTATTGAGAAAAAGGGAGAAGAGACGGCAAGGCGATATATTCAGGCCAACCAGGCGGCAGTAGAAGAATATAAAAGGATCATAGATTATGAACGGATTGACTGCAGTCTGAAGGAAATGGATGCATACGTCTATTCCCAAGATGGTGACAAGTTGAGAAGAGAAGTGGAATCGGCACAAAGCCTGGGAGTCCGCGCATCCTTTGTGGAACAGATTGAGATTCCCGTCTCATGCGCCGGTGCAGTGAGATTTCCCGGACAGGCTGTATTTCATCCTCTGAAATTCATCAGCGCACTTGCTGAAAAACTGACGATATACGAAGATACTCCTGCAAAGGAAGTGGAGGAAAATGAGATCCGGACGCCCTGCGGAAGCCTGAGAGCTGAAAAGATTATTTTCGCATCACATTTCCCTTTTATCAATTACCCAGGCATGTATTTCGCAAGGATGCATCAGGAACGCTCCTATGCGATTGCCCTGGAACACGCAGGATCAATAAACGGGATGTACATCGGGGACGAGGATGATTCTCTTTCTTTCCGTCCATATGATAAATATATTCTCCTGGGAGGACAGGGCCATCGTACCGGTGAGAACCGGGAAGGCGGAAGATATGAACGGCTCAGGGAAATCGGAAAAGCGCTGTATCCCGACAGCCGGCTGGCTGCCTGCTGGTCTGCTCAGGACTGCATGACTGCAGATTATATTCCATTTATCGGACAGTATGCATCCGACCGTCCGGACTGGTTTGTGGCCACAGGCTTTAATAAATGGGGAATGAGTTCTTCCATGGTTTCCGCCATGCTCCTGAGAGATATGATCTGCGGGATCGCAAATCCCTGGGCAGAAGCATTTGCTTCCTCCAGGTTTTCGGCAGAAGAGCTCCCACAGATAATGAAGGACAGCGGAAAAGCTGTAAAAGGTCTGACGAAGCGGTTCTTTCATCTTCCGGATGAAACAATCCGGGGACTTGCGCGTGGACACGGTGCAGTTGTAGAGACTCCTCAGGGAAAGGCAGGCGTGTATAAGACGGAAGAAGACCAGATCTGTCAGGTCGATATCGTATGTCCCCATATGGGATGTGAGCTTGCCTGGAACCCGGATGATAAGACGTGGGACTGTCCCTGTCATGGATCCCGGTTCGACTATGAGGGCAATCTGCTGGAAGGCCCGGCACAGGAGGGAATCCAGTATGAATGACTATTTCTACGGATGGTATTTTCGATGTCAGGGAGAGGAAAGTATAGCGGTGATCCCGGCAGTGCATCTCGGCGGAGGGAAAGGCAACTGTTCGATCCAGGTAGTGACGGAAGCTAGAAGCCTGTATCAGGAGTTTCCCATTGACCAGTTCCGAATCAGCCCTGACCGGGAATCCATGCAGATTGGAGAGAACCGGTTCTCAAAGAAATGGTGTGGTATAAAAAAAGTTGACAGCTTATTCTCAAGGATTTCATAATAAAACCAAGAGAATAAGGAGGTATTCAAAGTGGCACGTAAATATGACCATGAATACAAAGTACAGGCAGTAAAACT
>DXCZ01000030.1 GCA_019115765.1 Candidatus Mediterraneibacter stercoripullorum
AGGTGGACAAGGATGGAAACGTGGATATTTATCTGAAACTTCTGGGAGATCTGGGGCTGGATGAAACGGTATTGATCGAAGATGAATCTGCTGAAAATAAAACAGTTCAAAATCATCACGACCGCACATAAGGACGTTACCGAACGGCTCCTCCAGATTAACCCGTCCCTGGCCCGGGAGGCTCGCAAGGTTCTGGATACGAATAAATCCGAGCGGCATATCCGGGGCGGGATGGCTACGAGAGAGAAGTATCTTCATCAGCATGGGTAAGATAACGGATGAAAGCAGGAGCAAAGTGAGAAAAGATAGTCACGACAGCTCCTGCTTTTGTTTTTGAATAGTGCAATTCTGTTGCTTATTCAATTTTCTGCATCCATTTCTTTCTGCGGAGTACAAAGATAGATATTGCGAAACGGATACACTCTTCCAGTGAGAGAATGAAATAGACGTAAGGTATGGAAAGGTGTAGGAAAAATGCGCTGAACAGGCCCAGGGGAACTCCGAACACCCATGTTCCGATCAGGTCGATGGCCAGTACATATTTGGTTTTTCCGCCGCTTCGGATAATGCCGCCGCCGATGATCATGTTCTGCACTTTGAAGGGAGAAACGAAGGCGTATGCAAACAGAATCTGTGTTGTAAGATGTTTTACCGTTTCTCCTACCTGGTAAATTTCTACATAATATCTGCTTCCGGCAATGACCAGAAGGGAGAGGATGCATGAGCCTGCAAATCCGTATAGGATCAGCTTTTTTGAAGCGGCGTAAGCTTCGTCATATTCTCTGTTGCCGAGTTTCTTGCCGATGATGACGCCGGCAGCCTGAGACAGTCCGCAGAGAGCCCCGATAACCAGACTCTGAACGGGATTGATCAGAGTCATGGCAGCGGTTGATTCGGTGCCAAGACGTCCGTAGATAGCTGCGTAGACATTTTCGCCAAGACTCCACATGAACTCGCATATGAGGACAGGGAGCAGCATGGCTGCGTACTGTCTCCAGTTGAATGCTGCCTGCTTATTCTGTGCGGTGAGAGCGGCAGTAGGAGCAGATTTGAAAGCAGGTGAAGACTTGGCAGCAGGAGTGGGCTTATCGGACTGACAGTGTTCGGCAAAAGTTGCTTTTCTCAGATATATATCATGTTTTCTTAGTATAAAGAACATAATAAGGAAGTTCACGATCTGAGAAATCAGAGTGGCGGCAGCGGCCCCTCTGGCGCCCATCGGAGCAACTCCACATTTGCCGAAGATCAGGACATAATTCAGTACAGTGTTAAGAAGCGCTGCAATGATACTTGCATAAAGTGGGAAACGGGCTTTTTCCATACAGCGAAACAGAGCTGCGAGCAGGGTGGCTCCGGACATTGGCAAAAACGTTCCCGATATAATGAAAAGGTAATCCGCGGCGGTATGTATGGTATGTTCATCGCTGCTGTATAATCTCATGACCTGCTCTGGAACTGCAGCGCATACAATAGTGAATGCAGCGGCAAGTACAGCGGCGAGCCCCAGATTGATGTAAAAGCTCCTGCGTACTTCCGTACGGTTATTCTGGCCGATATATTGTGCAATCATTATTCCGGCTACGGCGCTGACAGCTGACACCATGACAGAAAAGATGGAAGAGAACTTTCCGGAAAGCCCGACAGCTGCTACGCTGACGCTTCCAAGCTGACCGATCATGATTTGGTCTACAATGCTGAATGATGCCTGCAGCATGGACTGCAGAGCAACGGGGACGGCAAGGTTACATACTGTTTTTAAGAAACTTTTGTTTTTATTCATAAGAAATGCCTCCATATCAGGGATTGCACTTCTATTGTATAGACTGAAAACATTTGTTTCAAAGGTTAAACGCGTAACCCATTACAAAAATGGAAGGCGAAAATTATGAAAAATATACAAAGGCTATATAATGTTTGTGGCAGGAGAGGTGCTTTCGCGTATAACAATCTCTACCGGGAGCATGACTGAGGTTTCAGTTTCTCCTTGTGTCTGCAGATCCAGCAGATGCTGAATTGCGGTTTCTGCGCGGAGAGCGCCGTCTTGTCTGACTGTAGTCAATGCGGGGACAATTTGTGTATACAAGGGGGTATCATCGAAACCGGCTACGGAGATATGGGCAGGCACCCGGATTCCATGTTCTGCCAGAAAATGCATCAGATCAGCCGCATAGTAATCTGAGACGGCGAATACGGCGGTTACACTTCGGAATATATCAAGATTCCTGAGATAGAATGCCCGGCGTTCTTCCGCCGCCATTGGAATCTGCATGAAACGGACGTCAGATCCGGCATTTCCTTTTTTGAAGCCATCCCGGAAACCTTCATACCGTTCTTTATCCATGCAGATATTATTGTCTGAGATGCAGAGTACATGGCGGTGCCCGCCGGCTTTGAAGTGTTCTCCAATCTGAAAACCGCCACTGTAGTTATCAATTGTTATATTGCAGATGCGTTCCGGATTTCTGCAGTATCCGTCATATATTACAAAAGGAATATGCATGTGATTACGCAGATACATATAATCATGTTCGCAGAAACCGATCACCACAAGTCCGTCCATGTTCCACATAGAAGCAAACGTGATGATTTCTTCAGGAAGTTTCGTCTTCTTGACCATCATAAAGCGGTGCTGCTTCTCGATTTCTGATGAAAGATAGTTGAGTGAGGCTGCGATAAAAGGATCCTCTAGTGTGTGCCCTTCGTATTTTTCATGGTCATTGATAACGACACCGATGATCCGGGAGGAATTCTGTGCCAGAAGGATTCCCGCCATGCTGGGAATATAACGGCGTTCTTCGAGCAGCGCCTGAACCCGCTTTACTGTTTCGTCTGATATTTTTTTCGTTTTTCCGTGAAGGACGTTGGATACCGTTGCGGTACTCAGACCCAGTTCTTCTGCTATGTCGCGGATACGTATACGATGTTCTTCCATGATATCTCTCCTGCTTTTTCTTTTGCCTTCTGGCATCTGTGTACGGGAAGGCATACTTAAGAAATAATTACTGATATGAATTATAATACATGGATGAATTGATGAACAGTAAGAAATTATTATCCGTAATTTTGAATATATTTTTGTCTTTTCTGACAGAAACCATATTTTTCTACCACATTTCCTCTCGGTAGATGTATAATAGACATGTTTGTCTGAACGATATCTGACAGATAAAAGAAGGAATGGGGTTATTACATATGAAATTACTGAAAGGAATCGTAAAGAATGAGACAGTTTTCTGTGTCTCTTTTGTGCTGGCGGTGCTGTCATCCTTTGTGGTGCATCCGGATGAGGGATATCTGGCTTATCCGGACTACAGGACGCTGGCACTTCTGTTCTGTCTGATGATCATTGTGGCAGGTTTTCAGTCGCTCGGCGTATTTGCGATGCTGGGACACGCGCTGCTGAAGAGAGCGGGAAGTATAAGGGCTCTGTCGGCAATCATGGTGCTGCTGTGCTTTTTCTGCAGCATGGTGATCACCAATGATGTGACATTGATCACTTTTGTACCGTTTACTATGATGGTGTTCCGGATGACCGGACAGACGAAGCGGATCGTGAAGTTGGTGGTGCTGGAGACGATTGCGGCAAATCTCGGTAGTATGGCGACACCTATCGGAAATCCGCAGAATCTCTATCTGTATTCTATTTCGGGGATTCATGCAGGGGAGTTTGCCATGGCGGTTCTTCCATATGCGGGCCTGTCTCTGATCCTGCTGATGGCTGTGATCCTGATCGAAAGGGATGAACCATTGATGGAAGTTGCAGTGAAAGAAAAGAAGAGTACGGAAGTAAAGAAGCTTATGCGGGCATTGGTGCCATATCTGCTGCTGCTCGTGTTATGTCTGATGGTGGTGTTCCGGGTGCTGCCGTATATTCCGGTGCTGATCTGTGTGGCGGTGGTGATCCTGGCGGTAAACCGAAGGCTGTATCTGTCCGTGGATTATTTTCTGCTGCTGACATTTCTGTGCTTCTTTATATTTATCGGGAATATCAAGCGGATTCCCGAGATCAGCAGCCTTCTTGTGTCTGTTGTGGAGGGAAGGGAGCTGCTGACAGGAATACTGGCAAGCCAGGTGATCAGCAATGTTCCGGCGGCAATCCTGCTGTCCGGATTTACAGAGAACTTTTCTGAACTGCTTACCGGCGTGAATCTGGGCGGGCTGGGGACGCTGATTGCGTCGCTTGCAAGTCTGATTTCATTTAAATTTTTCGCAAAGGAGTATCCGGATCAGAAGGGATCATTTATGAAGGTATTTACGGTGTGGAACGTGCTGTTCCTGCTTGTGCTGACGGCGGAGGCATTTCTGATCGGAAGATTAGCGGGATGACTGGATGGCTGAAGAGAGAAGGAGTGGACTGATGAAGATCGTGGTTGTCGTACATGACAAGGGAGAACTCAGGAAAATTGAAAATATGCTGCAGAGTATGACAACGTTGTCTGATGGAAAGGGAAATGTCTGCGGGGAGGGCTGTTATGAAGTGGTCGGAACTGCCGGTGACGGAAAGGCGGGATATGAGCTGATCCGCCGGGAATGTCCGGATCTTGTCATAGCAGACATAGATCTCCCGGAGATGTCCGGTCTGGAAATGCTGGAGAAAATCAGTGATGAATCGCAGGATAGTTTACAGGATGAGCATTTCTGCGGAAATCAGAGCAGATGGAAAGATAGGAGATACATAAAAGATATGAAAGCTGTCCTCCTGGCATGGAAAGAGGATTTCGGGCAGGCGAAGCGTGCCATTGATCTGGGAGTAGAAGGATATCTGCTGAAACCGGTGTCAGAAGATGAACTTCGTCAGGTGGTGATGCGGACAGCAGAGAAAGTAATGAGAGAACATGCGGCGGATGCTGTACTTTCTATTGAAAATATCCTAATGGCATGTATGAACGGACAGCTTACACCGGATCCTGAATTTCATATGATGACGATGCAGCGGTTCGGATTTACCGTCGAAGAGCCGGGGGCGGTGTTCGCAGTGTGGCTTGGCGACGGGTATGAAGAGAATAAGGAACAGGGCAAAAATGTGATCGGGCAGTCGGAGGCATTTCGGGCAGGCAGAGCTTCCCGCGTGTTTGAGGCGAGAGCGTGGAATATTCTGCTGGTAGTCCTGTATCATATGGAGGACGAAGAACAGGAGTATACATATTTTCAGAAAGAAATTGTACCGAAATTGTGTCAGGAGCTGCCCGGGACGGTGGTATGTATCTGGGCGAAAGCAGACCATATAATAAATCTGATGGATGTGCTGAAGCATATGAATGCCATGAAGGACTGGAATCTGCTGTTTGACAGAGGGGAGCTGATCAGGCAGGAGGTTATAGACGGCCAGGAGACGGTACCGTTGAAATATCCGGCGGAGATTGAGCTGCAGGCGCGTCAGGCAATGATCGCGAAAGACGGGGAAGGAATCAAGCGCGCCTATTACAGATTCTATGATCAGATACGCCGGGAACCGCACAGTCCGGGAGAGATGAAAGAATGTCTGATCCGGTTTAACATGTCTCTGCTAAATGTTTATAAAACGCAGAGGGAGATTGAATCGGAGCTGGAAATACAGCGATGTATGCTGGATATTTCCAATGCGATGAGCTGGAGAGAGGTGCGGGCGGCAACAGATCATTTCCTGCAGATGCTGAACTTTGATGCTTTTGAAGAAGAAAAGGACAGCCGGCTCAGTCCGCTTGTGCGCAAAGCGGTCCAGATAGTGAGAAAGTATTATGATCAGGGAATCACGCTGGAGGAAGTCGCAGATCGTCTCTTTGTCTCAGAGGAATATCTGAGCAGCCAGTTCAAAAAGGAAACGGGAGCCGGATTTGCAGAAACAATTCGGAAATATCGGATTGAAAGAATTAAGGGACTCCTGATTGGTACAGAGCTGAAGCTTAACCAGATTGCAGAGCTGACAGGTTATAAAGATGCAAAGTATATGAGCAGAGTATTTAAGGAAGAGACAGGGATGCTTCCAACAGAATTCAGAAAAGCAGCTCATTAAAAAAATCTACCTTTTTTAGAAATTTCACCCTTTTCATCATGGATAAATATGGTATGATACCTTAGACTGAAGACAGACAGGCGAAAGGAATCACATCATTGTAAAGAGAGGTGAGATGAATAATGAGCGAAATGAAGATTACATTTAAGCATCCGGAAGAAATCCGTGAGTTCGTAAATATGGTCTCAAAATATGATTTTGATATGGACGTAAGAAGAGGTCGTGTTGTGGTAGATGCAAAATCTTTACTTGGAATTATGCATCTTGGACTGAACAATGTAATGGAGCTTAAGCTGCATTCAGATGATTGTGAAGAGCTTCAGAAGAAGATCATGAAATATGCAGCGTAAAAGAACATTTGAACAGAGTGATTTCTCATAGAGTTTCCCGGCGGTTCCAGTGAATATGCCGGGAAATTTTTATTGTCAAACCGGGACAGCTCTACTATAATGAAAATATAAGAGCACGCGGTCCGGAGGGACCGTATTTTACAGGAGGAAAATTGTGAAGAACGAATTAGTGATAGTTCTTGATTTCGGCGGACAGTACAATCAGCTCGTTGCCAGACGTGTCAGAGAGTGTAATGTGTATTGTGAGATCTATTCTTATAAGACCGATATCGAGAAGATTAAAGAAATGAATCCCCGTGGAATCATCCTGACGGGCGGACCGAACAGCTGCTATCTGCCGGATTCTCCGACGTATTCAGAGGAGCTGTTCAAACTGGGAATACCGGTGCTGGGACTGTGCTACGGCGCACAGCTCATGATGCACGTATTAGGCGGCAAGGTAGAAAAGGCAGAGGTCAGAGAGTACGGAAAGACAGAGGTGCTGATCGATAAGACAGAATCCAAGATCTTCCAGGACGTATCAACTCCGACAATCTGCTGGATGAGCCATTTCGATTATATTTCAAAAATCGCGCCGGGATTCGAGATCTCCGCACACACTGCAGACTGCCCGGTGGCAGCGGCGGAAAATGAAGCGGAAAAACTTTACGCGATCCAGTTCCATCCGGAAGTGCTCCACACCCAGGAAGGAACAAAGATGATCAACAATTTCGTAAAGAACGTCTGCGGATGCAGCGGCGACTGGAGAATGGATTCCTTTGTAGAGAATTCAATCAAAGCAATCCGTGAAAAAGTAGGAGACGGCAAAGTACTGCTTGCACTGTCCGGCGGAGTGGACTCTTCCGTGGCAGCAGGACTTCTCTCCAGAGCAATCGGAAAACAGCTGACATGCGTATTCGTAGACCACGGTCTTCTCCGTAAAAACGAGGGAGATGAAGTGGAGGCTGTATTCGGACCAGAAGGCGATTTTGACCTGAACTTTATCCGCGTAAATGCGCAGGAAAGATACTATAACAAACTGGCCGGAGTGACAGAGCCGGAGAAGAAACGTAAGATCATCGGTGAAGAATTCATCCGTGTATTCGAGGAAGAGGCGAAGAAGATCGGAGCTGTAGACTTCCTCGCGCAGGGAACCATTTACCCGGACGTGGTAGAGAGCGGCCTGGGCGGAGAATCCGCAGTGATCAAATCCCACCACAATGTAGGCGGACTTCCGGACTTTGTTGATTTCAAAGAAATCATCGAGCCACTCCGCGATCTGTTCAAAGACGAAGTGCGTAAAGCAGGTCTGGAGCTGGGGATTCCGGAAGAACTGGTATACCGCCAGCCATTCCCGGGACCGGGACTTGGAATCCGTATCATCGGTGAAGTAACAGCCGAGAAAGTACGCATTGTACAGGATGCGGACGCGATCTACAGAGAAGAGATCGCAAAGGCAGGTCTGGACAGAGAGATTAATCAGTACTTTGCCGCGCTGACCAATATGCGTTCCGTTGGAGTTATGGGAGACGAGAGAACCTATGATTACGCGGTGGCGCTGAGAGCGGTGAAGACAATCGACTTCATGACAGCTGAGGCGGCAGAGATCCCGTTTGAGGTACTGCAGAAGGTAATGAGCAGGATTATTAATGAGGTAAAGGGCGTTAATAGAGTGTTCTATGATCTGACCAGTAAGCCGCCGGGGACGATAGAGTTCGAATAGTCGGCGGTGGGCCAGAAAGCCTTTATTTACGGGCTTTTCCGGCACCGGTTCCTCTGGATTGCATTATCATTGCATTTTTACATTTGCCTGTGATAAGAAGCGGTGAACTGATTGTGTGTGTAATCAGCCACGCTTTCCGTAGCAGGTGTGAAGTTAATAACTCCGCCTAACATTTTAGCAA
>DXCZ01000031.1 GCA_019115765.1 Candidatus Mediterraneibacter stercoripullorum
ATTTGTTTGATTTGGCTAATCTTATTATACCAAAGATCAGGTGCTATTTTTATGTCAAGGCACCAATAAAATGTATTTTTTACCAGATAAATCAAGCATCAGCAAGGATTATACTGGTGGGAAAGTTGAGTTTATAACAAAAGTAGTAGTAAGAGAAAAGAAAGATCTGTGCCTGAGCACAGCGAAAGGAATGTGGGATATTATGAAGAAAAAACTTTTAGGTTTGTTTTTGTTGTGCAGTATTGCTCTGGCAGGATGCAGCAGTCCTTCAGACAGTGATGATCGGACAGAAACACAGATGGAAGCGCAGGAAAATGCAGAAACACAGCCCGGTCAAAGCAGTTCTGTTTTGGAAGAACCAGAAAATATCCTTGTAGCTTATTTTTCCTGGGCGGACAATGCAGTGTTGGACGATGATGTGGATGCCGTAAGTTCTCCCAGTGTGATCCCACCGGGAAACGTTCAGCAGCTGGCGGGCTGGGTGCAGGAGGAAACAGGGGGAGATCTGTTTTCCATCCGGGTGACAGATCCATATCCCAGCGACTGGGATGAATGCCTTGACCGTGCAAATGAAGAACGGGCAGAGGATGCAAGGCCCGAACTCGTTGAAAATGTAGGGAATATCGAAGAGTATGATACTGTATTCCTGGGATATCCGAACTGGTGGTATGGCGTTCCCATGCCTCTTCTGACGTTCCTGGAAGAAAATGACCTGTCAGGCAAACAGGTATATTTATTCTGTTCCCACGGAACCGGAGGACTGGCAGAGAGTGTGGAATTGATCACAGAAGCTGCGCCGGGCGCAGTGATCTCAGAAAATATCTTTGACTGCTATGAAGAAGAAGCTTCATCCTCCCAGCAGGAAATCCAGGAATGGGCGGGAGAGATTGTCGGAGAAAGTGAGGAGGGAACGGAAGTGCAGAGAATTTCAGTACAGTTTGGAGAGAATACGGTGGTTTATGAACTTAATGACAGCCCTGCTGCTGCGTCACTTTGCGAACAGCTTCCGATTACAGTGGAAGTAGAAGATTTCAGTACGAACGAAAAAATCTTTTATCCCGAGCAGGGGCTGGACACAACTGATACGCCAACAGCAGAAGGGGGCGCCGGAACTTTGGCATATTATTCGCCGTGGGGTGATGTCGTTATGTTTTATAACGATTATGATGCAAATCCCTCATTATTTGAGCTTGGACAGGCAGTATCAGGAACAGAACTGATCGGGGAAATGAAAGGAACCATTGTGATCGATCTCGCAGACACAGGAGATGAATGAAATGCTGAGGATCTGAAAGAGATCCTGGAAAATCCGGGCAACCGTGTGAGACAGACCATATGGGGAGAATATGTCTGGAAAAAGGGCGAGGTGATCGGAACAAAAGCGATAAAAGTATTGTAAATTGCTGCTGCGGCATGATGATGATATAATTCTATTGATCGGACAGAATCATAAGATGACTGCTTTATGGAAGATGTGATCGGAGGCGATTGATATGGAACTGCGTGTGCTGAAATATTTTTTGACAGTAGCAGATGAAGGAAATATTACAAGGGCTGCGGATATTCTTCATATTACCCAGCCGACTTTAAGCCGCCAGCTCATGGAGCTGGAAGACGAATTGGGAACAGCGCTGCTGATCCGGGGGAAACGGTCAGTGACATTGACAGATGAAGGATTTCTGTTTAAACAGCAGGCAGAAATGATCGTGGAGCTCACGGATAAGCTGGAACATACATTTAAAGACAAGAAGGATATCGTCTGCGGAACTGTCAGGATCGGCGCGGCAGAAGCGGTAGGAGGCCGGGCGCTGGCCGCTTATATGAAAGAATTTCGTGAGAGATACCCGGATGTCCAGTTTGACCTTTATAATGGCATGGCAGACAATATCAAAGAGATGCTTGAGCGCGGTCTGCTGGATCTGGGACTCGTTCTGGAGCCGATCGATACTGCAAAATTTGAATACGTGAGGCTTCCCCAGAAAGAAACCTGGGGACTCCTTTTAAGAAAGGATCACGAACTTGCAGAAAAAGAAACGATAACTGTGGAGGAGATCAGGCAGTATCCTCTGATCATGCCGGGAAGAGAGAATGCAAAAAATGAGGTTCTCCACTGGATGCAGTGTGAGGAAAAACACCTGAATATTCCGGTGTATTACAATCTTCTTTCTAACGCAGCACTGCTGGTAGAAGCCGGGATGGGGTGTGCGGTCTGTCTGGACGGCGCACTATCCATACATGCGGATCCCGGTCTTTGTTTTCGCCGGATCCTGCCGGAACATACGACAAGGAGTGTAATCCTGTGGAAAAAGAATCATCTGTTTTCTCAGGCGGCATCACTTTTTGTACAGACAATACAAGAATACTGAAAATGGCTGTGACATCAGCGTCGGATCTGATGTCACAGCCATTTTTAGTATTCAGGGAAGGTATGATTTTTCATAGCAGACAGGTATTAGACAGGATAAAGAAAGCAGGGGATAATAAATAAAAAGGCAGATTTGCTAAGCAGACACTGAAAAAATAAGAGATAAAGGATGAATACATATATGAAAGAAAATATTTTGATCGTGTACTATTCTTATTCAGGAAAAACCCGCAGGGTTGCAGAAGAAATCCAGAGGCAGACAGGCGGCAGCTTAAGCCAGATCTACCTGAGACAGCCTTATCCGGCAGATTTTGGATGTCTTTTGAAGCAGGTGAGAGAGGAAAACAGATCAGGAAAGCTGCCTGCGCTGCTTCCCATAACAGAAAGCGTCGGCGCATATGACATTGTTTTTACCGGTTCGCCCAACTGGTGCGGAACGATCGCCCCGCCCCTGGCTGCCTGGCTGGATAAAAGTGATATGGCAGGGAAAGTGATCCTTCCTTTTTTCAGTCATTGCGGAGGAGAAGATAAGGGGATGGAACAGGTTGTGAGAGGCAGATGCCCGGGAGCGGATATGAAGAACAGCCTGTATGTATTGGAAAACAGCGGTGAAAGGCTGCCCCATATAGTGCAGGAATGGCTGGAGCAAAATTTCCCGCCGGAGAGGAAGGAAGATAAGTAATGGATAATAGAAAGAAAAAAATGAAGAAGAAATCAAAACTTGCGGTGGATATCCTGATGACACTGACGCTTTTGTTTTTGATGGGGTATCAGCTATGGGGAGAAACAGCTCATGAGTGGGCAGGAGCTTTCATGCTTGTGCTCTTTCTCGCCCACCACGTGCTGAATACTGCCTGGCACCGGAATCTGTTCCGGGGGAAATATACCAGGGTTCGTATACTGACGAGTGCAGTGGATCTGGCGCTCTTTGTGGTGATGATCTGTCTGATGGTAAGCGGCATTACAATGTCCCGGCATGTGTTTGCCTTTCTGCCCATCAGCGGCGGGATGGGAACGGCAAGGCTGGTCCACATGGCGGCCTGCTATTGGGGCTTTGCGCTGATGGCGTTTCACCTGGGACTCCACTGGGGAATGACGCTGGCGCGGTTTCGTCAGATGTTGGGGATGGACAGGAGCTCTGGGATCCGCCGTACAGTTCTCCGGATCGCCGGCGTTTTAACTGCGGGCTACGGCCTGTATGCATTTGTGACAAGAGATCTGGCGACTTACATGTTCCTGAGGACACAGTTTGTGTTCCTGGATTACAGTGAGTCCCCGATATCTTTTTATATAGATTATCTGGCCATGACGGGGCTGTTTATCTGGATCGCACACTATCTGTCCGCGATACTCCTTAGACCGGGCAGAAAAATCCCCTCGGTGAAAAAGAAAACAGTTTCCTGAAGGCCGGAAGCCCCAAATAAACAGAAATGAAAGGAAGTAAAGAAGATGAAGAAAAATATTGGAAAAAGTCTGGCGCTTTACCCTACACCGCTGGTAGTAGTAGGAACCATGGTACACGGAAGGCCGAACTATGTCCTGGTGGGGCATGTGGGGATCATCGGGCATGACCGGATCATGGTCAACCTTGCAAAACCCCATTACACCAATCAGGGAATTAAAGAGACAAAGGCACTGACGGTAAATATTGTAGACGAAGCCATGTTGAAAAAAGCAGACCGGACCGGATGTGTCAGCGGAAATAAAGTGGATAAGTCAGAGATGTTCCGGTTCCATACCGAAGGGACCGGGGCGCCGTTCATCGACGAGGCGCCGGTGGTGATGGACTGCACAGTGGACGACATCTATGAGACAGAAGGGTTTGAGAGCTTTATCTGCAAAATAGACAGCGTTTATGCGGAAGAGAGTGTTTTAAATGAAGCGGGAAAAATTGACTATAGTACACTGAAGCCGGTTCTTTTCGAGATGCCCACCTACGAATATCTCCGCACGGGGGATGTCATCGGAAAATGTATGAACCTTGATCAATAACAGACGGAAAAAAGAATAAAGGTAAGGAGGACGCTTATGAAATCAAAATTTTTGAAAAAACTGCTTTCGGTTATGCTTGTGGGAACTGCGGTATGCAGTCTTGCCGCGTGCAGCGGCGGAGCTGATACAGGAGAACCGGCGGAGACTCTGACAGAAGAAAGTGTTGAGGTACAGGCTGAAGCAGAAGATACGGATGCCGGACAGGAGCCTGCTGCAGGAGAAGAAACAGATGCGGCAGTGGATTTTCAGGTTCTCTTGACACCATTGCGGAAATGGAGCCGGAGGCAGAGATTACAGAGGGGCTTTCCCTTGGAGACGGAGAGGCAGAGGACTGCGCGGATGATGTGGCAGAGTGGCTTGCCAATATCGGTATGACAGAGGAGGCGGATTCATAATGAGATATGCAAAATTAGGAAATTCAGAATTAAATGTATCCCGCATCTGTATGGGATGCATGGGGTTCGGGGATGCAAAGAACGGGCAGCACACGTGGACCATCGATGAGGAGCATACCCGGGAGATCATCCGCAAAGGCCTGGAATCCGGGATCAATTTTTACGACACTGCCATCGGATACCAGAGCGGCACAAGCGAGCAGTATCTGGGAAGAGCGCTGCGGGATTACGCAAAACGGGATGAAGTGGTAGTCGCTACCAAATTT
>DXCZ01000032.1 GCA_019115765.1 Candidatus Mediterraneibacter stercoripullorum
GTATCCGGGCGATAAATAAAAAAGAACCGCCGGACTGGCGGGGATAGCCTGTTGATACTTAGCCCATAGGGAGCTATTGAACAGGAAGCCCCCACTTCAAACCGTCAGGTTAAGTGGTGGGAGCAAGTCACAGACCTGATGGCCTTTGGTATGTTCATACTGGCATTGCTGACATTCGTATTTACGTTTATGAAGTAGTGCTTTTGGCATAGAAAAACCACCCCGGTAACTTTGGCGAGTAATGAGGTGGTAATTCTATGTTATCTCTTTATTATTAGGTCAACCCCTTGTGGGCGGCTGCTCCTTTTCTAATAAAAATATAGCATATTCAGAGAAAAGATTCAAGTTGTGAAAAAACAGGAATGAAAAGGAAGTAGAAAATGGATAGTGAAAATATACCTGTATATGATCCCATTCAGAAAATTAAAAAGAACTACTTAGTAAACGGAAAAGAATATCGGATACTGAAACTGCTGGGTAAAGGCAAGGGCGGATACTCTTATCTGGCAGAATCTGATCAGGGAAAAGTTGTATTAAAGCAGATCCATCACGAACCCTGCGATTACTATCAATTTGGCAATAAGATCGAGGCGGAGATGAACGATTACAAGCGGCTGAAAGAGATCGGGATAACTCTGCCGGAGATGCTGGACGCAGATATAGAGAATGAGCGTATCATAAAGGAATACATAGCAGGGGATACTGTATATGAGATGGTCTTGAATGACAGACCTGTGGAAGAATGTCTGCGCCAGGTGAAATCGATGTGCCGTCTGCTCTATGTGGCTGATACAAATATCGATTATTTTCCCACGAATTTCATCATGCAGGACGGCGTGCTGTATTATGTTGATTACGAGTGCAATCAATACATGGAAGAGTGGAATTTTGAAAACTGGGGAGTGAAATACTGGTCAAAGACGCCGGAATTTCTTAAGTATGTACAAGAACATTCATAAAGGAAAGGCGAAAGATCATGAGAAAAGTTATTCTGTATATTGCCATGAGTCTTGACGGGTATATTGCCGATAAAAACGGCGGGGTTGACTGGCTGACAGGGCAGGACAAAGAGGCGGAGAGTGGGGATACCTATTCCGAGTTTATCAATGGGATAGATACGGTTGTGATGGGACGGACGACATACGATCAGGTACGGGAAGAGCTTTCTCCGGAGATATGGCCTTATGAAGAACTGACAAGTTATGTTATCACTCATAAAAATGAGAGATCAACTGAAAATATCAAATTCGTCCGGGAAGATCCCTGCGAACTGACAGAACGTCTGAGAAGACAGCCGGGTAAAAATATCTGGATATGCGGAGGAAAAAGTATTATCCAGCCGATGGTCAGGGATAATCTTATCGACGAATATCATATCTCAGTTATACCTACTATATTGGGAAGTGGTATCCCCCTTTTTGGTAAGGAAGAAAAGGAAATCAAACTGCGGTTAAAGTATGCAAAGACCAGTAACGGGATAACAGAGCTTGTGTATGAGAGAAAGATAAAAGTTGCTTTTGTCTGCGTTCACAATTCCTGCCGAAGCCAGATTGCCGAGGCACTGGGCAGAAAATACCTTTCCGATATCTGTGACTGCTATTCTGCAGGAACAGAGACAAAGCCCAGGATCAATCAGGATGCGGTACGCCTGATGAAACAGGTGTACGGGATCGATATGGAAGCGGACCAGTATTCCAAACTGTTTACAGATATTCCGAAAGCGGATATTATAGTTTCTATGGGATGCAATGTTGCCTGTCCGTATATTCCGGGAAGCCTGAATCTGAACTGGGGACTGGAGGATCCAACGGGACAGAGTGACGAGAAATTCATGGAGATCATAAATCTGATTGAACAAAAAGTTCATGAACTTAGAGAAGATATCCTGAAACTGCAGAAGGAGGAAGTGTGAAAGTAAACTTCCACATCTACCATTATTGACGCAGCAAGTGCGCAGAAAGGAGAAAAAATGATGAAGCTTGATCTTGAAAAATTCAAATGGACAAGAGATCCGGAAGGTTACCGGATAACAGACGACACGGTGGAGATCGTAACTAAACCACACACGGATCTGTGGCAGAGGACATACTATCATTTCAGGAATGACAATGCCCCGGTTTTCCAGATGGAGACAGAGGAGAAGTATTTCAGTTTTATCGTAAAGACTGATTTTCAGGAAAGTCATCACAGATTTGACCAGTGCGGGATTGTTATGTATCTGGACAGCGAGAACTGGCTGAAAGGATCTATTGAGTATGAGAACGAAGAATATCAGCATCTTGGAAGCGTAGTGACGAACAACGGCTATTCGGACTGGGCGACAACAGTTATAGGAGCAGATGTCAAGTCCATGTGGTACCGCTTCAGCAGACGGGAGGATGACTACTGTATTGAGTGTTCCGAAGACGGGATCCATTTTCAGCAGATGCGTATCTGTCATATGAACAAAGGAACGGGGAAGATACAGTTTGGTATTTATGCATGTTCACCGGAGGATTCTTCATTTAAGGCTGTGTTTTCCAATATGCAGCTGACGGAATGTCAGTGGAAGGCACATGACGGGCAGCAGCCGGATGAATAAGTAGTTCACAGAAAGAGGGATGAATACATGACAGAGACAGCTTTATTTATGGACAACTTTTACATACTTGATGACGGCCGGGTAAGACAGTTCCTGATTATCGGTGAAGAGGATGCACTTCTGATCGATACTGGATTTGAAGATAGCCATGTATATGAGGCAGTGCGAAAGATTACGGATCTGCCGGTCAAAGTGATCCTGACACACGGCGACGGAGATCATGCAGGCGGCCTGAAGGATTTCGGAGAATGTTATCTCCACAAAGGAGACTGGCACCTGATCCAGGACGGAGTCCGGCTGAAGCCTCTATCTGAAGGAGACGCATTCGAGTGCGGCGGCTATCGGTTTGAAACCGTCGAGATACCGGGACATACATACGGAAGTGTTGCCTTTTTCGACCGTGAGAAACGGCTGCTCCTGCCCGGTGATTCGGTGCAGAAGGCCGGTCCCATCTACATGTTCGGGGAGCACCGGAATCTGGATCTTTATATCAGGAGTCAGAAAAAGCTGCTTGCTCTTGCGAATCAGGTAGATACGATCATTCCCTGTCATCACGAATATCCCATCGGACCGGAGTATATCGGGCGAAATCTGGAAGACGCAGAAGCTCTGAAAAACGGGGAGCTTAAGGGGGAGAAGCACCCGGTAATGCCCTGTTACTCCTGCAAAGGGAAATGGACGGAATTTTATTATAAGAAAAATAAAGAGAAAGATCTGATACTGGTATCCATGCTTTACCAGGTCACAGATCTGGTGCGGACGATCAAACCCGACCTGGAGGGAAAAACAGTGACTTACATCCCCACAGCAGGTATTGTGGAAGAAATTGATGGAATGGTGGAAGAGGAAACAAAAACTCTGGAAAGTCTGGGAATGGATGTAGATGTTCTGGATGTCAGCACCGCTTCTTTTGAGATGATCGAAAACAGCCTGGCGAAAAATGACGTGATCTTTGTGGGCGGAGGAAATACCTTCTTCCTGCTGCAGGAACTGAGACGATCCGGCGCGGACCGGGTACTGCTCCGGGAAATCGGAAAGGGGAAAATATATATCGGCGAGTCGGCGGGCGCTGTCATTGCATGCCCGGATATTGAGTACTGTGCCGGTATGGACAGCCCGGATCTGGCTCCGGAGCTGACGGATTATACCGGGCTGGGACTGGTTGATTTCTACATTGTGCCACACATCGGGAATCCGCAGATGGGCGAAGCAGCGGAAAAGGCTGTTGAGGAATACAGCGGCAGAATGAATATAAAGGCGATCACGGATGAGCAGATCATCCTGGTGGAAGGCGAGAGTGTTAAGGTGTTGAAACAGGAGTAAGGCAGTATCTAGCAGCATATTATCGTGATATGAGGGAGAAAGACATATGGATGAATATAATATAAACCAATCGGGAGAAGCAAGAAGAGAGCCGCAGGTCAATACAGAACTGCTCGCCAGATGGACAAGCGTATTATTCTGGCTTGTCATTGTCTCGGTCATAGTGGATTTGCTTACATCGGAAAATATATCCGAGATATTTCCGGCTCTGAATTTTGCGGGACAGATCTTAAAAAAAGCGGCAGCTGTGGGATATGGGATCATACTGTGGATCATCTCATCGGAAAGTGTGTATTACCGCAACGCGGCGATCTGCCAGTTTATCTTTGCTGTTCTCGGCATTATACTGATACCGGTATCCGGTGAATCGGATTTTCTGGTAGCTGTTCCGGCGGCCCTGGTTTCTGTTGTAATCGGTATGACGGGTGTTTACTATGAGATAAATGGGCATACGGAAGTCCTTCAGGATGTGGATCTTGTACTTTCTGAGAAATGGCACAGGCTGTGGAAATGGTACATAGGAACCTCCCTGGGGCTTATTGCAGGAACAGTTTTTACTGTTTTGATCCCGCTGCTCGGTATGCTTTTTGTACTTGCCTCCACGATTGGGATGCTGGTCGTAAGCGTACTGAAGATTATTTATATTTATAAAATGTCCAAAGCCTTTCGTGCGTATACTGCACAGCAGGCAGTCTGATAGCGGGCAGAAAAGACAGGGCAATGGAGTGCATCAGAGATTACTACAGGAAGAAAGGTGTCGAGGTTCATTTTTCTGAAAATGAGCTGTATTTCACATGTGAGGAATAGGAGGTAATGGAGGTAATGATATGCTGATTAACTTTAATGAAATAAAAGAAGTAAAGGTGCCTGGAATGAACGGTGGAACAGGAGAGATGTCGGCCAGGATGTATATGAGCGACGCAGGGAAGATCATTCCATGCAGGATACATCCGGGCGGCTCTATCGGCATGCACAGGCATGAGACAAGTGACGATATCAATTATATCATTTCCGGCAACGGGAAAGCCATATGCGACGGTCAGGAGGAAACTCTGACAGCGGGCGTCTGTCATGTGAGCAGGAAAGGATCGGAACACAGTATTATCAATACCGGGGATGAGGATCTTGTGATGCTGACACTTGTTGTGGAAAAGTAAGGATAAACCATGATATATGAGGTAAAAGGAACGACTGAGGTAAAGAAGATATTTTCCGGCTGGCAGGAGACGATGATCCAATCCTGTCTGCAGGGAATCATGGGGCATCTCTATGCTGATTCGTCGGATCACCCGAAGTCAGCGATGGCCATACTTGGGGACTTTTGTTTCTTTGCGGGGATACCGGATGCTGAGCTGGTGTCTTACAGACCGGATTGGTGCAGCCAGGATTTTATGATCATGACAGCCCGTGAGCCGGAATGGCTTGCTCTGATTGCATCTGTTTACGGAGATAAAGCCAAAAAAATAACCCGGTATGCATTCAAAAAGGATCCCAAGGTATTTGACATAGTAAAATTGCAGGCTCTGGCAGAGAATATTGCTCCGGAATATACACTGTGCATGATCGATCAGGAAATGTTTGACTGGTGCAAGAAAAAGGAGTGGAGCAGAGATTTTGTATCTTTATACACGGACTACAATGAATACAGAAGGCTTGGTCTCGGCGTTGTAGCTCTTTTTAGCGGAGAACCGGTTGCCGGGGCGTCCTCGTACAGCAGGTATGAAGGCGGCATTGAGATAGAAATAGATACCAGGGCCGAATATAGAAGAAAAGGGCTGGGCACAGCCTGCGGGGCTAAGCTTATTCTTGAGTGTCTGGAGCGAGGATTATATCCCAGCTGGGATGCGCACAACCCGTGGTCCGCTGCATTGGCGGAGAAACTGGGATATCAGCCGGATCATCCATATACTGCGTATGAGATTTACGGATATTGAAAGAATGAAGCCGGTAATGTAAAAGACCGATACAGGAGGAATCGAATGGAATACGGACATGGCGGAGACATCTATACTTATAAGGGAATGATGGATTTCTCGGTGAACGTCAATCCTTTTGGTCCGTCGGAGCAGGTTATCCGGGCGGTAAGAGACAGCGCCTCTCTGGCGGGAAATTATCCGGACAGCAGCTGCCGCAGTCTCCGGCAGAAACTGGCGGAGAAGAAAGCACTTCCGCGGGACTTTTTTATCGCTGGAAATGGCGCGGCTGATCTGTTTTTTTCTCTGGCGCTCGCGGAAAAGCCGAAGAGAGCGTTGATCCCGGTTCCGGCCTTCTCCGAATATGCCCGGGCATTACATACCGTCGGCTGTGAGATCCGGGAATATCCGCTGAAAAGAGAAGATGATTTCCGACTGACTGAGAATTTCATAAATGCCTTGGAAAGTGATATTGATATGGTATTTTTATGTGATCCGTCCAATCCCGCTGGGCAGACTACAGAACGGGAACTGGTAGAAAGGATTGCTGAGAAGTGCCAGAAGTACGGGATCCGGCTCGTGGTGGATGAGTGCTTTATACAGTTTCTCTCTGATCCGGAAGAATATACGGTGGAACAGCTGGCCCGTCAATACCCCTGTCTGTTTGTGGTCCAGGCGTTTACGAAAATGCATGCCATACCAGGTCTGCGTCTCGGGTACGGGATCACATCGGACAGGGAGCTTCTGGAAGAGATACAGGAGAGCCGGCAGCCATGGAGCGTATCCATACCGGCTCAGGCGGCGGGAACCGCGGCTTTGGACGAGGATGAGAGAGTGAGGATGACACGGGATTACGTCAGAAACGAGAGGATGCGTATGGAGGAAGCTCTTGGGGAGACTGGGGTGCAATATATTCCCTCGGAGGCGAACTTCATCCTTTTTTACAGTCCCCTGGACCTGTTTTCCATTCTGAAGGAAAGAGGGATCCTGATCCGGGACTGTTCGAATTACAGCGGGCTTGGGCAAGGCTGGTACCGGATCGCGGTAAAAAGGCAAGAGGAAAACGACCGGATCCTCAGAGAGATCCGCAGCATATATCAGGAACAGTGCGTATATCAGAAGCAGTAAGGAAAGAAATTACATCAGTAACATCAGGAGGAAACAAAATGGCAAGACCGATCATGATACAGGGAACCATGTCCAATGCCGGGAAAAGTGTTCTGGCAGGAGGACTTTGCCGGGTGCTGAAGCAGGACGGATACCGGGTGGCTCCTTTCAAATCCCAGAACATGGCATTGAATTCCTATATTACAGCAGATGGGATGGAGATGGGCAGAGCCCAGGTGATGCAGGCCGAGGCGGCAGGCGTGGAGCCGGACGTATCCATGAATCCCATTCTCCTGAAGCCCACCAGTGACAGCGGTTCCCAGGTTATTATAAACGGAGAGCCTGTGGGAGTCATGTCTGCGGTGGAGTATTACCGGCGGAAAAAGGATTACATTCCCGCTATTATGGAAGCCTACGGCAGACTGGACCGGGAATATGATGTGATCGTCATTGAAGGAGCCGGCAGTCCGGCGGAGATCAACCTGAAGCAGGATGATATTGTAAACATGGGGCTTGCCGAGATGGTGGACGCTCCGGTGCTTCTGGCCGGAGACATCGACCGGGGCGGAGTATTCGCCCAGCTGGTTGGAACGATCATGCTGCTGGAGGAGAAGGAGCGGCAGCGGATCAAGGGGACGATCATCAATAAGTTCCGGGGAGATGTGTCCATCCTGAAGCCGGGCCTGTCCATGCTGGAAGAGAGGACAGGGATCCCGGTGCTGGGAGTGGTTCCTTACTTTTATCTGGATATCGACGATGAGGACAGCCTGACAGAGCGGTTTTCAAGGAAAGGAAAGGGAGGGCTGGCGGATTTGGCGGTGATCCGGCTGCCGCGTATCTCCAACTTCACGGACTTTGCACCTCTGGAGGCCATGGAGGGTGTAAATGTCAGATATATTTCATCAGCAGCTGATTTCGGCAGCCCGGACGCGGTGATCCTGCCCGGCAGCAAGAATACCATCCGGGATCTGCTCTGGATGCGGCAGAATGGTCTCGAAGCGAAGATCCTGCAGCATGCGGCAGGAGGAGGTATTGTATTCGGTATCTGCGGGGGCTATCAGATGCTGGGAATGGATATTTCCGATCCGGAGGGAGCGGAACAGCAGGGAACAGTAAAAGGCATGAGACTTCTCCCCGTACATACCGTCTTCCGGCAGGAGAAGCGTCGGACCCGGGTGGAGGGGGAATTCCTTGAACTGTCAGGTGTGTGGAAGGATATGAGCGGAGCCCGTTTCGAAGGCTACGAGATCCACATGGGAGAGACATGGGCGGATCAGAAGTCTCTCGTCCGGTTTACAGAAATATCAATGGGAAGCAGAGAGATCAGCCCGGTCCGGATGGACGGAGCCTGGAATGACAATGTCTGCGGATGCTATATTCACGGTATCTTCGATGAACCTGAAGCGGCAAAGGGATTCCTCTCGGCAGTCCTCAGAAAGAAAGGCTGTGATCCGGAACAGATCCGGGCAGTTGACTGGAAAGCCCACAAGGAAGAGCAGTACGACAAGCTGGCAGACATTATCCGGCAGAGTCTGGATATGGAAGCTGTCTACAGGATCATAGAGAAAGGAAATGATGCGTCATGCATTCTGTAATAAGAATCGGAAGCAGGGAGAGTATGCTGGCGATCAGACAGGCGGAAATCATCCGGGATCAGATCCGGCATGCTGACCCGCAGATCAGTGTGGAGATTGTTACCATGAAGACTACAGGAGACCGGATCCTGGATAAAAGTCTGGCACAGATCGGCGGAAAGGGCCTGTTTGTAAAGGAGTTGGACCGCGCTTTGATGGAGGGCCGGATCGACCTGGCAGTCCACAGCCTGAAGGATATGCCTATGGAGGAGAACGAGGAGCTGCCCATTCTGGCATATGGAAAACGTGAGGATCCCAGAGATGTGCTGGTGTACCGCCCGGGGCTTGAGAGTCTTCCGGAGCATCCGGTCATCGGTACGTCCAGCAGACGGCGGGCTCTTCAGATGGAGCGCCTGTATCCGGGCTGCACCTTCCGGGGAATCCGGGGCAATGTGCAGACCCGAATGCGGAAACTGGAAACAGAAGGATATGACGGCACACTGCTGGCAGCGGCAGGTCTGAGGCGGCTGGGGATGGAGCACGTGGCGGGACGATATTTTTCCGTGGATGAGATGATACCGGCTGCAGGGCAGGGAATCCTGGCAGTGCAGGGACGAAGAGGAGAACGGTATGACTGGATGGATGAGATCGATGATCCTGCGAGCCGTGCCGCCGCCCTTGCAGAGCGGCAGTTTATCCGGATCCTGGGCGGCGGATGTACTTCACCATCGGCTGCTCATGCCCAGATCAGTGGAAATGAGCTGAAGCTGACCGGGCTTTACTATGATGAGGGGACGGGAAAGTATTCTGTGGATTCCATCTGTATGGGCATTTCTGTGGAAAAAGGCATTTCAGGAGGAAAAGATTTTTCACGGGCGGCACGTGCCGGAGAAAAGCTGGCGGAACGGATAATAAGGAGAGATGGATAGATATGGAGCAGAACAGAGAACAGAAGACCGGAAAAGTCTGGCTTGCAGGAGCAGGTCCGGGAGATGAGACGCTTCTCACCCTGAAAACAGCAGAACTGATAGAACGGGCGGATGTGATCGTATACGATGCGCTGATCAGCGCGGAGATCTTAAGCCGCATTCCTTCGGATAAGGAAACCATTAACGTGGGAAAACACGCGGGAAACCATCCGATTCCACAGGAGGAGATCAGCCGTATCCTCGTCCGTGAGGCGGAGAAGGGGAAGAATGTGCTGCGGCTCAAGGGAGGAGACCCCTTTGTCTTCGGAAGAGGCGGAGAAGAACTGGAGCAGCTGGTGAAGGCCGGGCTTCCCTTTGAAGTGGTGCCTGGTATTACTTCTTCTGTAGCTGTGCCGGCTTATGCGGGAATTCCGGTCACGCACAGAGACTATACATCGTCCTTTCATGTCATAACCGGTCACGCCCGGAAGGACGGCACCCTTCATATAGACTTTGAATCTCTGGTGAAGCTGGACGGAACTCTGGCGTTCCTTATGGGAGTATCCTCCATGGAAATGATCCTTAACGGGCTGCTGGAAGCGGGAATGGATCCGGATATGCCCGCCGCCGTCCTAGAGCGGGGAACCACAGCGGATCAGAGGCGGGTCACAGCGACCGTTGGAAGGCTGAAAGAAGCAGCAGACCGAGCCGGGATCGGCACACCTGCTATTATTCTTGTAGGAAAGGTGTGTGCGCTTGCGGATCAGCTTCACTGGGCGGAAGACCGGATCCTGGGCGGAAGGCGTTTTCTCCTTACCCGTCCAAGACAGAATATGTCCGTGCTGGCAGAGAGACTGAGAGAACTGGGAGCGCAGGTCATTGAGATGCCCGCAATCCGTACAGAATCCATTTCTCCCAATGTAACGCTGCGGGATGCGCTTGACCGGTTTCAGAGCAAAGAGGGAGAGAGATGGCTGGTATTTACCAGTCCCATTGGCGTATCTGTCTTCTTCGACCAGCTGGCGGAGCTGAAACTGGATATAAGAGACGTGTTGTGCGGGAGAACGAGAGTGCGGATCGGTGCCATTGGTTCTGCCACCGGAAATGCACTTGCATCAAGAGGACTCTTTCCGGATCTTGTGCCGGAGGTATATAATGCAGGAGAACTTGGAAAAAGTCTGGCATATACAGCTGTGCCGGGCAGCCGGATCCTGATCGTCCGGGCGGAGAAGGGATCGGAGGAACTGATACCGCCCCTTCTGGAGGCAGGGCTGGACGTGGAAGACGTAGCTTTGTACCGGACATGCTATGAGACTCATACATTCCTGAGGGAAAGGATCTGCACCATGCTCCGCAGAGGAGAGATCGATGGAGTGACATTTACAAGTGCCTCCACTGTCCACGGCTTTGTGCGTGCGCTGGAAAAAACAGAGGTTGACAGCTCGGCAAGGGAAGCCTTTGATCCTGAGCAGATCCGGGCGCTGTGCATCGGCAGACAGACTGCTCAGGCAGCGGAAGGATATGGGATGCGGACCGTGACGGCGCGGGAGGCGTCCATAGACGCTCTTGTGGAGATGATTGTAGAAATATATAGTAAAAATATATAGTAAGTGAGATCAGCGGTATGAAAGAGAGAGAGACAAAAGGATACAGGACCAGACGCTATCTGTATGACTGTTCAGTCCAGCTGTTCCGGGAGAAGGGGTATGACCAGGTCTCCGTGGATGAGATCGTGAAAAAAGCCGGGGTGGCAAAAGGAACATTTTATATCTATTTTAAGAAGAAATCAGATATTATTCTGGAAATGCTCCGGCAGTACGATGATTATTATGACCGGATCATGAGTTCTCTTGATGATGATCTGCCGGTAGAAAAGCGGCTGGAAGAGATTGTCAGGGGCGCATGCCGGTTTACCGGAGATGTGATCGGTCTGGATCTGATCCGGGTACTGTATACAAAGCAGATCAGTTCCGGAGACAGTCAGAGCAGACTGTTGAACGAGGACAGGGCGCTGTTCCGTATTCTATCCGGCCTGGTTCGGGAAGGACAGCAGCAGGGGATATACCGGGCAGAATATGATGCGGAGCAGGTTACGATGCTGATCCTGCGGGGAATCCGATCTGTTTTTTTTGAATGGTGCAGCAGCGGTGGAGAATTGAATCTGACCGAAGAGTGTCTCTGGTTCCTGAAAGTGTTCCGGCAGGGGCTCTGTACCGGGACGGCCATATCCTGACATAGAAGGGCACTGCAGAACATCAATTTTGTGAATGAATAATTATACGGACAAAGAAATATCGTTGTTTTTCCGGTTTTAATCTGAAAAAACAGCGATATTTCGGTTTATATGAGAAAATTTCTTGACGAGACCTGCAGATAGGCAGTATAGTATTAAAATAAAGTAAAATATGACTGCGGTCATATTTACGCAAATTTAATATTTATACAGAAAGGAATTGAGAGTTTTATGGAAAAAGAGCGAAAAACAGGCGGCGTCCTGGGGACCATTGAACGTGTGGGCAATATGCTCCCTCACCCGTTTATCCTGTTTCTGTACATTATCGCCATCCTTGCGGTTGTCTCTGCGGTGCTATCTCTGATCGGGGTTTCTGCGGTGAATCCGACTACCGGCGAGCTGGTGGAAGTGCAGAACATTATCAGCAGAGACGGTCTGGTCTGGATCGTGGAGAACATGCTGAACAACTTCTCTACATTTGCGCCTCTGGGACTGGTTCTTGCCATGCAGATGGCCATCGGCCTGGCGGAGGGCGCAGGACTGCTGGATACTTTCATGAGGAGGGCAATCCTGGGTGTGCCGCTGTGGGCGCTGAGCGCAACAGTACTGTTCCTGGGTATTAACGGAAGTATTGCATCCGAGGCATCGATCATTGTGATCCCCGCACTGGCCGCAACGGCATTTCAGGCTATGGGAAAACACCCGATCGCCGGTCTGATCGCAGGATATGCAGCTACCAATGCAGGATTTACCGCCAATGTACTGATCACAGCCACTGACGCGCTTCTCTATGGAGTAACGGAGGAGGCGGCCCAGCTGATCGACCCGGAGGTAAGTCTGACGCCGGCTATCAACTGGTATTTCATGATCGTATCGACTTTCTTGCTTACATTAGTAGGCGTGTTTGTCAATGACAGGATCATTACCCCCAGACTTGGCGAATACAGAGGTTCTGAGAAGGCGGCAGAAAGGGTTGCTACCGATGTGGAGAAAAGAGGTCTCCGCAATACCGGTATTTTTACGCTGATCTATATTGCGCTCCTTCTCGTCTGCCTGATTCCCCATAACGGAATCCTCCGCGGAGAGAACGGCAGCATCCTTGAGTCGCCGTTTATTAACGGACTGGTACCGATCCTGATCGTGTACTTTATCCTGGCGGGTGTAGTATATGGCAAGACAGTGGGAACGATCAAGAGCAGCGGCGATGTGCCGAAGATAATGGCAGATTCCCTGCAGTCGCTGACCGGCTATGTGGTGCTCGTATTTGTTATTGCCCAGTTCATCAATATGTTTAGTTACACGAACCTGGGAACTATCATTGCGGTCAATGCGTCAAATGCTCTGCAGAATGTTGGCTTTACAGGAATCCCGCTTGTGATCGGCGTGATCCTGCTGACTATTGTGGTGAATTTCTTCATGACCAGCGGTACGGCAAAATGGTATATCTTTGCCCCGATCTTTGTACCCATGTTCATGCTGCTGGGGTATTCTCCGGAGTTCGCCCAGGTAGTCTACAGGATCGGAGATTCCATCGCAAATCCGCTGACGCCGATCTACCCGTATCTGCCTATCGTGATCGGTATGGCACAGAAATACGACAAGAAAACCGGAATCGGCACGATCATTTCCATGACCCTGCCGTATTCGATTGCTTTCCTGCTGGTGTGGATCGTACAGGTGATCGTATGGATGGTATTCGACCTGCCTCTTGGACCGGGAGCTTCCGTGTTCATGTAACATCAGGTACGGATTGATATTTAATAAAAGAAAGAAGAGGGCTGCGGCATGTGGACATGCGGCGGCTCTTTTCGGACAGGAGACAAGTGTGAAAGTGAACTTTCACATCTACCATTATTGACGCAGAAAATGCGTCAGAAAGAGGAAAATATGAATGATATAAAACTGATCTGTGGAAAGCTTTACGACGGTATCCATGATGAACTGAGAGAGCATCAGGAGATCCTGATCCGGGATAAAAGAATACTGGAAGTAGGGAAGCATACGGCTCAGCCGGCAGGATGCCGGGTTATTGATTTGTCTGGGCTGACGGTAACGCCGGGGATGATCGACGCCCATGTGCATGCCTCTTTCTTTGACTGGCGGGAAATCCCGAAGGATACGGTCTGGTATTCGGACGGCATGCGTGCCCTTGCCGCTGCGGAATGCGCCCGGCGTGCCCTTTCAGGAGGATTTACCACTATACGACATGTGGGCTGGTTCCGGGAGGACTATTCCCTGGATGTGCGCCGCGCCATCGACCGGGGATTCATCCAGGGAGCCCGGATGGTAGTGGCGCCTCATTTCCTCTGCGCTCCGGGAAGCCACGGGGATCCTTCACAGAATGTGGCCTCCAATCCGGCGCTGTCAGGATTCCTTGAGACACAGTATCCGACCATGGGCAGCGGCCCCGAGTTCTTCCGTGACGCGGTGCGGCATGAAGTGAAGCTGGGAGCGGATTTTATCAAGATCATGGCAACCGGGGGCTTTTTCACTCCCAATGATTCCCCGGAGGACAAGCAGCTGTCCGATGATGAGATGGCGGCGATCATTGACACGGCTCATTCCCTTCACAGGACAGTCACTGCCCATGCCTATACCGGAGAGCTGATCACTACACTTGCGGAGCTGGGAATCGACGGTATTGAGCATGCATCCCTGGCAGATAAGAAGACGATCCGGCTGCTGGAGGAGAAAGACATTTATGTAGTACCCACTTTGTGTCCCTACGATGAGATCGTTCTTCTGGATGAAGAAAAGCTGGCGGAGAAGTCTCCGGAATTCCAGCGCAAGCTGCGTTATTACCGGGAGCAGCTGGTGGAGAGCCGCAGACTGCTGATCGACAGTGATCTCCGGCTGGGATACGGCACGGATCTGGTGGTCAATTATCAGAACTATGAATGTGGACGGGAATATTCCGCATGGCTCAGGAACGGGATCTCGCCTTACCGTGCTCTGAAGGCGGCGACCGCTGAGAATGCGCGGATCCTGGGTCTGGAGAATGAGATCGGGACCATCGAGCCGGGAAAACTGGCGGATGTGGCCGCCTGGAGAAGGGATATCCTGAAGGATGACAAGGCTCTGCTGGACTGCGCCTTTGTGATGAAGGAAGGCGTGGAATACACTCCTGTCTCCATGCTGGAGGCATATCGATAAAGAACCAGAGTGAAATCAGCAGATCTGGCTGAGAAATGGCAAGGAGGTTTAACTGTGAATTATCAGGAATGTATAAGTACGATAAAAGAACTGAACCGGAAATTCAGATATTATAAGAGCATAGAGTCGCTGTTTGAGTACGACCAGTGGTCTGCCCTGCCGGATGAGGGAGCAGCCTACCGTCAGGAGACGGCTGCCTTTATCGGAGACGGGAAAAACGCACTCTACCGGGGAGAGGATGCCCGGCGTTCGGCCGAGTATCTGTCAGGAGTCTCCCCGGATGAGATCGAAGATGATGTGGAACGGGGACTCATCCGTACCTTCCGGTTCCGTTACCGGAATGCGGTAAGAACGCCTGAAGACACTTTGCGCAGGTATAACATGATCAAAGCGGACTGTATGAAGGTATGGAATCAGGCTCGCGCGGCAAAGGACTACGGCATATTCATGCCTTGGCTGAGACAGGCTTTTGACCTGAAGAAAGAGATCGCTCTGGCCATCGATCCTGATGTGCCGGCTTTCGAGACACTGGTGGGGATGACAGATGAAGGACTGTCGGTAAAAGAAGTGTCGGAACAGTTTGATATATTGAAGAACGGTCTGCGGGCGCTGCTTGATAAAATATCAGTTTCGGGACAGGCAGACGCGCAGGCGGCGGGACTGATCCCGGACAGTGATCCGGAACAGATGGCTGCCTTTGCCCAGAGCCTTGCCCGGGAACTGGGCTACCGTCCGGAGCGGGGCGGGTTCAACGACCGTGTGGTCCATGGCTTTACTTCCTTTATGGGGCCCCGGGACGCTCGTGTATCTACTTACCGGAGCGGCAGTTATAATCTGATCTTTACCTGCCTTCATGAGGCGGGACACGCTATGTATTCCTGCAGCAGCATCGAACGGATGGTGGAAGCCGGGATGTGGGGCGGCATCGAGGGCGGATTTCATGAGGCAAATGCCCGTTTTTTCGAAAATATGGTGGGACACAGCCATGCCTACTGGGAATACAACTATCCCAGACTTCAGGAAGAGATACCTATGTTTCGTCAGATCCCGCTTAAGCAGTTCTACGATGTGACCCATCAGGTGAAGCCAAGCCTGAGACGCATTTCTTCAGATGAAGTGACATACAGTCTCCACGCGATTCTCAGGTTTGAGTTGGAGCGGGATTATTTTGCAGGTAAACTGAAGGCAGAGGACATGGCAGAAGCATGGAACAATAAATATGAGACTTATCTCGGCATCCGCCCGTCCAATGACACAGAAGGTGTGCTCCAGGATATGCACTGGGCAGGAGATTATATCGGATATTTCCAGAGCTATGCCCTGGGAAATATATATGACGGGCAGATCCTTGATGCCATGAAGAAGGATATTCCGGATATGGAAGCCCGCCTGGCAAGAGGAGACGTGGGCTCCATATCACAGTGGATGGAGGAGAAGATCTGGCAGTACGGATGCTGCTATACAGCAGATGAAATGATACGGAAGCTGACAGGGAAAGGGCTGGATGCAGAGCCTTTCCTCCGGTATCTGGAACAGATCTATCTGCCGCAGAAATGATAAGCCCCTTTCTGTAAGCATCGTTATATTCCTGCGAGCAACGGGCCAGGCGGACATGCCTGCATCGGAAGTTTTGACTGAAAAGGCAGAATAATATGGAACATGGAAGAGACAGCCGCGGACCGGTGATTTTGGAAAGGTCCGGCGGCTGTCTTGATATTTCCGACGGATTACGGTACACTTAGAAAGTATTCCGGCTGATCCGGGAAATTCAGAGCAAAGGAGTCTGCTATTATGTGTATGAAGGAAAAGATGCATACAGGGGAGCTTTATCTTCCTTATGACGATGAGATCATGGAAGAACAGAACAGATGCCTGGATCGTCTGTATGATTATAATATGACACGCCCCACAGAGGGGAAGAAGCGGGAGAAGCTTTTGCAGGAGATGTTTGCTGAGATTGGTGAGGGATGTTATGTGGAGCCGCCTTTCCATGCAAATTTCGGCGGGAAGCATGTACATTTCGGAAAGTATGTTTACGCGAATTTCAACTTGACCATGGTGGATGACACCCATATTTACGTGGGCGACTATACCATGTTCGGCCCTAATGTGACTGTGGCTTCGGCGGGACATCCTATCCTTCCGGAACTGAGAGAAAAGCTCTACCAGTACAATATGCCCGTACATATCGGGAGAAACTGCTGGATCGGGGCAGGTGTGATCATTGTCCCCGGAATCACCATCGGTGATAATGTGGTGATCGGCGCGGGCAGTGTCGTGACAAAGGATATCCCGTCCAATGTAGTGGCAGTGGGGAATCCATGCCGTGTGCTCCGTGAGGTAGGAGAGCATGACAGAGAATATTATTTCAAGGACAGGAAGATCGATCATGATATCATTTGAAAACGATTATAATCAGGGAGCGCATCCCGAGATTCTGAAACGGCTTGTGGAGACCAACCGGGAGCCGCTGTCCGGCTACGGGACGGATCCTTACTGTGAGAGCGCACGGAAAAAGGTTCTGGCAGCCTGCGGATGTGAGGAAGGGGAAGTGCATTTTCTCGTTGGCGGCACCCAGACCAATGCAGTGGTGATCGACGCCATGTTAAAAGGGTATGAGGGTGTTGTGGCGGCAGATACCGGACATGTGGCTGTGCATGAGGCAGGAGCAGTAGAGTTTACCGGGCACAAGGTGCTGACCGTTCCCCACAGGGACGGGAAGATCGCCCCGGAGGTACTGGATAGGTATCTTACAGGATTCTACCAGGACGAGAACCATGAGCATATGGTATTCCCGGGGATGGTCTACATCTCTCACCCCACAGAGTTTGGAACACTGTATACAAAGCAGGAGCTGGAACAGCTCTCACGGATCTGCAGGCAGTATGAGATTCCGCTGTTTCTGGACGGAGCCCGTCTGGGTTATGGTCTGATGAGCAGCGGGACAGATGTGACTCTGCCTGATATCGCCCGTCTATGTGATGTGTTCTACATCGGCGGGACCAAGGTGGGAGCCTTATGTGGGGAGGCAGTGGTGTTTCCCCGGAAGGCTCCGAGGCATTTCATGACAACGGTGAAACAGCACGGCGCTCTGCTGGCAAAGGGAAGGTTGCTGGGGATCCAGTTTGACGCTTTGTTCACGGATGATCTGTATTTTGAGATCAGCAGGCATGCTATTCGGATGGCGGAAGAGATGAAAGAAGTCCTGAGGAGGAAAGGATGCCGGTTCGCCTGGGAATCGCCTACCAATCAGCAGTTTGTCATCCTGGAGGACGAGATGCTGGAGAGACTGAAGAAAGAGGTTGCGGTCAGCTTCTGGGAGAAGGCGGATGAGAACCATACGACGGTTCGTTTTGCCACAAGCTGGGCCACAGAGAGCGGGGACATCAGACGGCTGGAAGAGTTGTTATAGAGCAAAATGATCAGATATGAATGCCAGCAAAGGAAACGGCGGAACAGGGCGGACGGCTTATGGAAAGGAGTGTGTGGGAAAATGCTGCGTTATACATGGAAACGGCTCCTGACAGGGCTTCTGGCCCTGTTTGTTCTTGTCTGTGTTACATTTTTCCTTGTCAGGCTTATGCCTGGCAGCCCTTTTCAGAGAGGCGCCGTGTCGGAACAGGTGGTGGAGGCCATCGAGGAGGAGTATGGACTGGACAGGCCCCTGCCCGAGCAGTTTGTTGTCTATCTGGGGAATCTGCTGCGGGGAGATCTGGGCGTCTCCTATGAAGATCCGGGTACCCGAGTGACTGATATCATCGCCAGGACATGGCCGGTCACTGCCACTCTGGGGATCCTTGCCCTGGCTGCAGCGATCCTCGTGGGGACAGCTCTGGGGATCCTCATGGCGGTGTCCCGCCGGAAAGCAGTACGGGAGGTGATCTCTGCCGGAGGCATGCTGGCGGCGGGTATCCCCAGCTTTGCGGCGGCCATTCTGCTGCTCCTTGTGTTCAGCGTCCGTCTGAGATGGTTTCCGGCGTCGGGGCTTCTTTCGCCTGCCCATTACGTCCTTCCGGTGACGGCTCTGACTCTCTATCCCGCAGCGGTGATCGCACGGATGACCGGCAATACATTGGCCGCGGAGCTGGAGAAAGAGTATGTGCTTTTCGCCCGGGCAAAGGGACTTGGCACAGGGCGGATCATTTTCACCCATGCTTTGAAAAACGCCTGGAGGCCGGTGCTGAATTATGTGGGACCGGCGTCTGCTTACCTGCTGACAGGAAGCTTTGTGGTGGAGAGTATCTTTACCATACCAGGTATGGGCCGTGAGTTCGTAGGCTCCATCACTAACCGGGATTATACGCTGATCATGGGACTTACGGTCTTCATGGGAACGGTAGTCATCCTGGTCAATCTGATCACAGATCTGCTGGGAGCATATCTGGACCCGGCTTCAAGAAGAGCGTACAGGAGGGCAGACCGGTGAGAGAAACAGTATGGCAGTTTATCAGAAAAGACCGGCAGGCGGCAGCAGGTTGTATCATACTGGGTGTCTGGATCCTGATGGCCATTCTTGTCCCTCTGTTCTGGCCTTTCTCCTATTCGGAACAGAATGCGGAGATACAGAACCAGTCCATGTCTCTGGTCCACTGGTTCGGAACAGACAAGTTCGGCCGGGATCTGTTTGCCCGGGTGTGGTTCGGAGCAGGGATCAGTCTTCTTATCGGGATGACCAGCGCTCTGCTCAACGGCGTCATCGGGATCCTCTACGGTGCGGTATCCGGCTATCTGGGCAGGGGGACAGATCTGGTGATGATGAGGATCGCGGATGTGGTCTGTTCTATCCCGTCCATGCTCTATGTGATCCTGCTGACTCTTGTGATGGGAGCCGGTGTGAAGAGCATGATACTGGGACTCTGTGTGGCTGGATGGGTGGATATGGCCCGGATCACAAGAGGAGAGATCATCCGGCTGAAGGGGACGGACTTTGCCTGTGCGGCCCGGATGGAAGGAATCTCTCCTGTCCGCATCCTGTTCCGGCATCTGCTGCCAAATGCTGCGGGACCGGTGCTGGTGAATCTGATCTTCCTGATCCCACAGGGGATATTTACAGAGGCATTCCTCAGTTTCCTCGGGGTGGGAATCCCGGCTCCGGCGGCAAGTCTGGGTACCATCATTCAGGAAGCACGCAGCCAGATGCTCCTGTATCCGTATCAGATGGTCTGTCCCCTTCTGGTGCTGTGTGTGATGATGCTTGCGCTTAATATGATCGGGACAGCGCTGGAAAAGAAGGTGAAGGGATGAGTGTTCTGGAAGTCCGGAATCTGAATGTACAATATCATACGGAACAGGGCGTATGCCAGGCGGTCTGCGGCGTCAGCTTCTCTGTGGAAAAGGGAGAGATCGCCGGTATCGTAGGAGAATCCGGATCCGGGAAGAGTACGGCCATGCGGGCAGTCATGGGCCTTCTGAAGAGGAATGCCAGGGTCACGGCAGATGAGATCCGGGTTTCCGGGGAATCCCCCAGACCCGGAAGGAACATCGCCATGATATTCCAGGATTCCCTGAGCTGTCTGAATCCTTCTGTCAGGATCGGCAGGCAGATCGCGGAGACCGTCCGGGTCAGGGAAGGATGTACCTGGCGGGAGGCGAAGAAAAGGGCGCTGGAGCTGCTGGATCTGGTGGGGATCCGTCAGCCCCGGCTTCGGATGAGACAGTATCCCTTTGAACTCTCCGGAGGAATGCGCCAGAGAGTGGTCATTGCCATTGCACTGGCCTGCAGGCCGGATCTCATTATCGCAGATGAGCCTACCACAGCGCTGGATGCTGCCGTGCAGGCACAGATCCTCCTTCTGCTGAGGCGGATCGTCAGGGAGACGGGGACATCTCTTCTCCTGGTAAGCCATGACCTGGGAGTGATCGCTTCCATGTGCAGCAGTGTCTATGTCATGCATTCCGGAGAGATCGTGGAGAGCGGCTGTGCTGAGGATATCTTCTACGCACCCCGGGAGGACTATACGAGGGAGCTTCTGGAGAGCGCGGCCGGAAGAACCAAGGATATGCGCCGGCCTCTGTCAGAGGGAAGACCCCAGGCGGACAGAGAAGAGATTCTTCTCTCATTGGAGCATGTGACCAGAGAATATGACAGTCACGAGGGAGTCCGGGATATCTCCCTTACTCTGGAAGCGGGGAAAACCTATGCGCTGGTGGGAGAGAGCGGAAGCGGGAAGACCACACTTGCCAGGATCCTCTCCGGCATCCTGAAGCCAGACAGCGGATCGGTCCTGTACAGAGGCCGGGAGGCAGCAGGAAGAGCGTGCACAGGGAAGATACAGATGGTGTTCCAGGATCCGGCGGCGTCACTGAATCCCTGCCTTACTGCAGGTCAGGCTCTGGAAGAGGCGCTGCGGGCAGCGGACAGGTCTGGTGTGGAGCGGGAGACCACCCGGAAGATGAGTACCGGCGAGAAAAAGCAGATCCGGAGAGACAGAGCTGCAGCCATGCTGGAACAGGTAGGGCTTTCGGCAGAAGATATGGGAAAATACCCGGGCAGTTTCTCCGGCGGGCAAAGACAGCGTATCGCCATCGCCCGGGCACTGATCACCGGGCCGGAGCTTCTGATCTGTGATGAGGCCCTTTCTTCCCTGGACGCGATGACAGGAAGCAGGATCCTGGAGCTTCTGCTGGGATTCCAGAGAGAGAGAGGAATCTCGATCCTGTTCATTTCCCATGACCTGCACATGGTGCGGCGGGTCAGCAGCAGAGTGGGAGTCCTGTACGGAGGCAGGCTGGTGGAGTCGGGACGGACGAAAGAGGTCTGTTCCGATCCCTGGCACCCCTATACCCGGCAGCTTCTGGACGCAGTGCCCGAGGCGGATCCTGTAAGAGCCAGGAAGATCAGAACTTCCTATGTTCAGGAGCAGGACCGGGGAGAGAAAAAAGACGGCTGCGGCTGTCCATTTGCCGGGCGGTGCGGCTACGCCATGGACTGTTGCTTTGAGGAGACGCCCGGTAACTATATCTTCGGCAGCAGGATGGTGTCCTGCTTCCTCTATTCCCAGGAGCACAGCGGCAGACGGGGCGAAGGCTACACAATGACATCTCAGATATGAGAAATGATAGATGCAGCGGTTCAGTCCCGTTATTGGCAGGTGTCCATTCCGAATGGCTGAACTGTGGCAGAAAGATAAAGGAGACAGCATGAAAAAGACAGACAGAAAAAGAAACAGCAGGATGATCTCACTTGTTCTGGCGGTGATCCTGTCCGGTGTAACGGTTTTATCCGGCTGTTCCTACGGGGACAGTCAGGAAGCAGCGGGAGGAAAGGAAATCACAGTTGCCATCAACAGTGAGACCGGTTCCATGGATCCGGCGGGCTCCATTGCCCTTACCTATCTGGCCTACTCGGTCGCTGCTCTGGATGAACTCCTCACCTATGATGAGAACGGGGAGATCGAGTACCGGGCAGCTGAGTCTTACGAGGTCAATGAAGATCAGACGGTATGGACGTTTTATTTAAGGGAGGACGCCCTCTGGTCCGACGGAAGCCAGGTCACGGCAGCGGATTTCCTCAATACCATGACCCGGGCTCTGGATCCGGCTTCCGGAAGCGGATATGCCAACTATCTCTTCCCCATTGAAAATGCGGAGGAGATCTACAACGGGGAAGCAGACATGGACACGCTGGGAGTGGAGGCGCCCGACGATCATACCCTTGTATTCACCCTGGAGGAGCCATGTGTTTATTTCCTGGATCTGCTGCGGCTTCCGGTATACACGCCCTCCTGCGCGAAATATGCGGACTCTCCGGAAAGCGGCTGGGACAGGGATCCCCAGACCAGTCTGGCCAACGGACCTTTCTGTCTGACGGAATATGTGCCGGACCAGTATTTTGTCCTTGAGAAGAACGAGAACTACTGGAACAAGGACGCCATCCGTCTGGAACGGATCACCTACCGGTTCTTTGACGATACCCAGTCCATGGCAACTGCCTATGAGACCGGAGAGGTGGACGTGGCCACATCGCTTCCATCATCGGTCATGGAGCTGTACGAGGGCAGAGAAGATCTGTATGTGACAGACCAGATCGCCACACGATATATTTACTTCAACCTGAATGTGGAGCCCCTGAACGATGTGAGAGTCCGGGAGGCTATGAACCTGGCTCTGGACAGGGAGGAACTCTGTACCATTGTCGGAACAGATACAGAACCGACTTATAACCTTGTGGCTAAGTATATGACCGACCGTTCTACAGGAGAATATTTTGTGGACGGTGCAGAGCAGCCCTTTGAGGAAAATGTGGAGCGGGCACGGGAGCTTCTGGCTGAGGCGGGATACCCGAACGGGGAGGGATTCCCGACACTGACTTACAGCTATCCTACTCTGGAGATGGATTCGGATACGGCCCAGGTGATCCAGCAGCAGCTCAAAGAGACGCTGAACATTGATATCCAGCTCAATCCTCAGGAGCTGCAGGCCAATTACAGCGCCCGTCATGCGGGGGACTTTGAACTGTGCAGGATGAACTGGACGGCGGATTTTGCGGATCCGTATACCTATCTGTCTATGCTTCTTTCCAACAGTACTTATAACTGCAGCGGGATCCACGATGAGGAGTATGACGCGATCGTAGCGCAGTCTGACCGGGAGACGGATCCTGCGAAGCGGTCAGAGCTGATGCATCAGGCGGAACAGCTGGCTGTGGGTGAACAGTTCTATATCATGCCCCTTTATGCCATGAAGAGTGTGAATCTGGTGAATCCTGACATCACCGGCATCCGGCAGATCCCGGCCACAGGAGCGCTGGATTATCGTATGGCAGATATCGGGGAATAGGCGGTAATAAGCTGTCGTAAGATGAGAGAGACTTGAGCAGACGGAGAGGAGTGAAGATCATGATGGAGCTGGTCATCGGCGGCAGCGGCAGCGGAAAATCTGCCTATGCAGAAGCATCCGTGTGCCGCTGCCGCAGGAATGCAGAAGAGAACCGGCAAAAGGAAATACCTCTTTATTATATTGCCGATATGCTCCCTTATGGAGAGGAAACCAGGGAAAAGATACGCTCTCACAGGAGGATGCGTGCAGGAAAAGGGTTCCATACGCTTGAGTGGTATATGGGACTGGAGGAGCAGGTCAGAAAGAACAGCAGGAAACTTGACGGCGCATGTGTGCTTCTGGAATGCATTTCCAATCTCACTGCCAATGAGATGTATATGGAAGGCGGGGCCGGCAGGAATACAGTGAATGCTGTGGTGAATGGAGTACAGCTGTTGAAAGAAAGCTGTAATCATCTGGTGGTAGTGACAAATGATGTGTTTGCCGAGTCCGTGCCGGATTCTCCGGAAATGCGGATGTATAAGAAATATCTGGCAGACATCAATGGCAGCCTGGCAGAGCTGGCGGACCGTGTGACGGAAGTAGTCTCAGGAGTCCCGGTTACGGTAAAAGATAACAGAGAGGCTGTCGGCTCAGATCCGGGTGCGGAAAAACCGCAGGCGGGCGGCATACGAATGATAACAGGAGGGGCTTTCCAGGGAAAGCGAAGCTTTGCGGAGACCTTGTATCCGGGAAGACAGTGGACAGACGGCGGAGAATGTCTTCTTGAGGAGATTGAAACATGCGCGGCTATGGATCATTTTCATCTATTTGTGCGGAGATGGCTGGAGGCGGGCAGGACGGCAGAAGAGCTGACAGGGAAGATCCTGGAGAATAAGAAAGATATGATAATCATATGCGATGAGATTGGATGCGGCCTTGTTCCTGTAGATGCATTTGAGCGGGAATACAGGGAAACTGCCGGAAGGATCTGTACCGCTCTTGCGGAGCGCAGTTCCCGGGTAGACCGGGTCGTCTGCGGGATCGGGATCAGGATAAAATAATGTTTGGAACAGAACAGGAAGAATCGGAAGGAGACATAAGGATGCTGACAGAACTGGAGCAGGTGCTGCCTGCGGATATAGAAAAGCGGAGCTTTGAGATCATAACGGAGGAGCTGGGAGACCGGCATCTGATCCCGGGAACGGAGCCTGTTGTAAAACGGTGTATCCACACCAGCGCTGATTTTGATTATGCAGATAATCTTGTTTTCTCGGAGAATGCAGTAGAGAAAGCACTTGATGCGATCCGGAACGGGGCGTCAATTGTGACGGATACACAGATGGGACGGGCAGGAATCAACAAGAATCGTCTGGCCCGGTATGGCGGCGAAGTCTTCTGCTTCATGTCCGACGAAGATGTAGCGGAGGCGGCGAAGAAGAACGGCACCACCCGGGCGGCTGCCAGCATGGACAAAGCGGCGGCGATGTGGGAGAAGGATCAACGAGGACTGATCTTCGCGGTGGGAAACGCCCCCACCGCTCTTGTAAGACTTTATGAGCTTGTGAAAGAAGGAAAGCTAAAGCCGGAGCTGATCATCGGAGTGCCGGTGGGATTCGTTAACGTGGTACAGTCCAAAGAGCTGATCCTTACGCTGGATGATACTCCATATATTGTTGCCAGAGGGAGAAAGGGTGGAAGTAATATCGCTGCCTGTATCTGTAATGCGCTGCTCTATATGATGGATTAATCGTTACAGTTCACGCCAAGTGCACATGCGGGCGGAGATTAGGCGCGGACCGTAACGATGCATGAAAGGGCAGACGGAGAGGAGAAAGAGATGGAAAAGCCGTATTTCCCCATGTTTGTTGATATATCAGGGAAGAAAGTGCTTGTCGTCGGGGGCGGCAGGATCGCTTTGCGCCGGGTAAAAACACTGCTTATGTTCGGCCCGGAGATCCTGGTTACCGCTCCAAGGCTGGAGGAAGAGTTGATAGAACTGGAGCGCCGGGGCAGGATCCGGATCTGTCAGAGAGAGTACTGCCCTGAAGACATCTGCGGGGCGGACATTGTACTTGCTGCTACAGATGACAGAGAGCTGAACCGGAATATATGGAAAATCTGCAGAGAACAGGGAATTCCTGTGAATACCGCTGATGATAAGAGCCTCTGCGACTTCTACTTCCCCTCTGTGATCATGACAGAGGATGTGGTGATCGGGATCAACTCGGGAGGCACGGATCCGGGAAAGGTGAAAGAGACACGACGGCGCCTTACAAAGTATATGAACGAGTCTTGAATTTATAATTACACATATATTTCAAAAAAGCTTGCATTATTTTATGTGTAATGTTATAATCCAATTACGTCAAAATCAAGGACATATATATCTGAAAATTCCAATGTCCGGAAAGGAATATCCCAGTAACGAGATGCGCATCTCTTTGTTCATGGCACTATCGCCCGAGATTCCAGTTTTGATGAATATATTCCATTAAGGAGAAGAAGAGAAATGGTAAACAGAAAAATAGCTATAAAAGTTACAGAGGCAGCAGGAACAGCAGCGGCAGTAATAAGTACTAAGCGGATGAAAACGAAAAAATTCGCAGGGATGCTTCTCGCAGGGGTTATGATCATGGGAACAGGCACACAAGTCTTTGCTGTAACTCCCCGAATGGATACGTCCTGGGTACCGAAGATCCCGAAGATCACGATCGATCAAAGCATTCTGACGGAAAGCCTGTCAGAGATTGAGCTGGTGGAGGCTCCTGAGATTACACAGGCCGTCTATTACCACGGGTCATCATTCTTTAACAGGGCACGGCTCCAGGTGCGTTGGAATGAGGTGGAAGGTGCTGATTCCTATGAAATTAAAGTGACGAAGAAGGACGGAACTTCTAAAACATACACGAAAACCTCCACATCCCTGTTCGCGTATAAGGATCATGATGATTTTATAGACGGATGTGTCAACGGCGCTACAGTACAGATTCGTTCTGTTACCGAGGAAGGTCTGTACAGCGGCTGGTCAGATGAAGAAACCGTCGGGTGCAATTCGGTAGTACATTAAGAAGAAATTGTACATCCGGCAGATAAAGCGAGCGGAATAAGGAAGTCAGGGAACAGTGGAAATACAAAAGAAAGTTGCAAAAACCCCCTATTTTGTTTATAATTGATTCTATATTGTGTCAGGAGGAACAGTCTGCCTTTGGATGCAGGCCGTTCCTCTTTTCATGATAAGAGAAACGTGCTGATGATTCGGCGCGGAATACAGAAAGGACATATGGAATGGGAGATACAATTCAGATTCTGATTGCCATGGTCATCTATATGGCTGCGGTGATCATCATTGGTGTAACTTTTGCCAGGAAGGCAAATGCGAGTTCAGACGCGTACTTCCTCGGCGGCAGGAGTCTGGGACCCTGGGTGACAGCTATGAGCGCCGAGGCGTCCGACATGTCAGGCTGGCTGCTCATGGGACTGCCCGGAGTGGCTTACTGGTGCGGGATCGCGGATGCGGCCTGGACAGCAATCGGACTGGCGGCCGGTACATATATCAACTGGCTGATCGTTTCCAAGCGGCTTCGCCGATACAGTGAGAAAGCAGGAAATGCCATTACTCTTCCGGAATATTTTTCAAACCGTTTTCATGAAAAGAAGAAGGTGATCATGACCATTGCGGCAGTGTTCATCCTGATCTTCTTCACCGTTTATGCGGCGAGCTGCCTTGTTACATGCGGCAAGCTGTTTTCCACGCTGTTTGACATGCCCTATATCCCCATGATGATCGTGGGTGCGGTGTTCGTCCTGATCTATACGATCATAGGAGGATTTCTGGCGGAGAGCGCATCGGATTTCATGCAGGCTATTGTCATGATCGTGGCGCTGGGCGTTATCGTTGTGGTCGGTACTGTATCAGCAGGCGGACTTGGCGCGGTCATTGACAACGTAAAGGATATCCCGGGATTCCTTGAGTTCTTCGGCATGGCAACGCCGGAGACAGTGGATGGAGTACAGCAGGTGGCAAATGGTGCCCCCTTGTTCGGAGAAGCGGCTCCTTACGGAATCCTCTCTATTATATCCATGCTTGCATGGGGGCTGGGATATTTCGGAGTTCCCCAGGTACTTTTAAGATTCATGGCGATCCGCCACGAGGATGAGCTGACACGCTCCCGCCGGATCGCTACGGTATGGGTGCTGATTTCTCTTACGATCGCTGTATTCATCGGAGTGATGGGACGTGCTCTTTATCCGACGGCACTTGCTACATCATCTGATGCAGAGAATGTGTTTATCCTTCTGGCGACGAACCTGCTTCCTCCGCTGATCGCGGGATTTGTTATGGCAGGTATCCTGGCAGCAACAATCAGCTCATCCGATTCTTATCTGCTGATCGCGGCATCTGCCTTTGCCAAGAATATCTACCAGGGGCTGTTCCGGAAGAAAGCAACAGACAGAGAAGTGCTGAATGTTTCCAGGATAACCCTGCTGGCTATCGCGGTTGTGGCGATCATCATTGCCCTGGACGAGAATAGTGTGATCTTTACTATCGTAAGCTTTGCATGGGCTGGATTCGGAGCCACCTTCGGACCTCTGATGCTGTTTAGCCTGTTCTGGAAGCGTACCACCCGTGCAGGAGCCATCGCTGGGATGCTGGGCGGCGCAGGTATGGTATTCGTATGGAATCTTCTCGTGCGTCCTCTTGGCGGAGTATGGGATATTTATGAGCTCCTTCCAGCGTTTATCTTCTCCTGTATCTGCATCGTAGTGGTGTCCCTGCTGACACCGGAGCCATCAGAAGAGATACAGAAGGAATTCGAAGCAGTGCAGAGGATGTAGAAAAATCAGTCTTTCGAGTATAGATAAAGGGCCATCCGGGGACAGAACGTCACATCGCAGGACACGCTCCGCTCTACCTCAAAGATTCGAATGGATGTAACGTCAGGAGCAAATGTTCGTGCACAGGCACTCCATTTACTCCTGCCTAACATCCAGAACGAATGCTTTTCGGAACGCTCCCGCGAAATGTCCTGCTCACGTGACGCCCTGTTCCCGGACTCACTTTATCTAAGACGGAAGACCGGCTTTTTCAGATGGCATCCCAGTCAGGTATGTGCCGGCAGCTGCATCCGCTCGGATGCTCCCCGAAAAAGAGTATCTTTGGCCATAAGAAAAACCTCTG